>QBXO01000088.1 GCA_003284565.1 SAR116 cluster bacterium AG-321-K23 | reverse complement strand
AACTATGAATGGCCAGGCAATGTTAGGCAATTAAAAAACACAATAGAATGGTTAATCATAATGTATGGCAGTCAGAAAAAATTCACTATTTTACCTTCACATTTACCACCAGAAATACTAGGTCATAATAGTAAAGAAAATTCAAATCCTATATCAAATCAATTAAGTTTATCATTAAAGGATGCAAGAAAAGCTTTTGAAGAAAGTTATTTGAAAGAACAATTAAAGAGATTTAAGGGGAGTATCGTAAAGACTTCAACATTCATTGGAATGGATCGATCTGCATTGCATAGAAAACTGAAAGAGCTAGACATTAATTTAAATAAACAAGATTAATTTATTTTGGAAACTATATGAAACAAAAAGTTATTATTTGTGGTGCTGGAAGGGTTGGAACTTCCATTGCGGAACACTTATCAAATGAAGGGTTTGATATAACAGTAATTGACTCAAATTCAGAAGCTATACAAAAAATTACAGAATTATATGATGTTCAAGGGGTACTAGGATTGGCTTCTCATCCAAATGTTCTTGAAGATGCAGGAATTAAAGACGCAGATTTGATTATTGCAGTTACTCAGTCTGACGAAATTAATATTGCAGCTTGTCATGTAGCAAAATCAATTTTTGCAACTCCTGCAATGATCATACGAATTAGATCCAAAGAATATCTTGACCCAAAATATTCAGACTATTTATTAAAAGATGTTGGTGTTAATAAAATTATTTCACCCGAGGATGAAGTTGCAAATGCTATCGTTAATCAATGGAGAACTCCTGGCGCATTTGATGTTGCTGAATTTGCTAGGTCTCTTGTAACCATGTTAGGAGTTTCATGTAAATCAGATTGTCCAATTTTGGACACTCCATTAAGAAATTTAGTTGATTTGTTTCCAGAACTGACAGTTACAGTAATGGCAATTATTAGAGGAACAAATTTGATTGTTCCCAGGGGTGGAGATGATATAATTTTATCGGGTGACAGAGTTTATTTGGCTTGTCCTACCAACCAAATTAATAGAACATTAAATGCTTTTGGTCACATAGAGACAACTGCAGAAAAAGTTACTATTTCGGGAGCTGGTGCAATTGGTATTAGAGTTGCAGAAGAAATACATAAATTATCTCCTGATACTAATCTTACGATACTAGAAATAGATAGAGAAAAAGCTAGGCATGCCGCTGAAATGTTAGAATATGCAACAATTATTTCTGGTGACTCTCTTGACCCAGAAATAATATTGGAAGCAAGATTAGGTCAAGGTGAAACTTACATAGCTGCAACTAATAATGATGAAGTTAATATTCTTTCTTCTTTATTGTCCAAAAGAACTGGTGCCTCACATACTGTAGCACTAATTAATTTACCTGTGTTTATACCATTATTTAATTCATTGGATCTTGAAGGTGTTGTAAGCCCACCAAATTTGACTGCATCATCTATTTTGCAAGAAGTTAGAAGTGGACAAATAGAACATGTTCATTCCATAATAGAAGAGTTTGGAGAGGTTATGTCTTTTGAAGCTTTAAAGTCATCTTCTATTATTGGCAAGCCGATTAAAGATATTAAATTGCCTAAAGATGTTTCTTTAGGTGCTATTGTAAAAGACGATGAAAGTATAGTTTCACCTAGAGGTGATACAATTATTAATGCAGGAGATATGGTCGTAATGTTTGTACCAGTAAAATCAATGAAAAAAGTAGAAGAACTACTTGCTGTTAACTTGGATTTTTTTTAATGGCTAATATATCTTATATTGACGGTACTTATTGTAATATTAAAAATGCAAAAGTTAGTGTAAATGATAGAGGGTATCATTTTGGCGATGCTGTTTATGAAGTAATATTCTATAACAACGGAATTTTTTATGATTATGAAGGACATATTACACGATTATTTAATTCCCTAAAATTAATAAACATTAAAATTCATTTATCAAAAGAACAACTTAAAATAATTATTAAAAATCTTTTCAAATTAAATAGAGTTAGTTTTGGTAGTATATATATACAAGTATCTAGAGGTGTAGCTGATAGAAATCATAGTTATTTTGAGC
>QBXO01000087.1 GCA_003284565.1 SAR116 cluster bacterium AG-321-K23 | reverse complement strand
TAGCACAGCCAGGTGGTATAACTATATCCAAGAATGTTTATGATCTAGTAGCAAACAAGACGAAATATGAGTTTAATGATTTAGGAATACAGAAAGTAAAACAAAACCAATTCCATGCTTATGATATTTTACTAGATCCATCACAAAAGAGAAAGCTAAAGACACAATCATCGAATAACAAGATAATAGCCATGATAGGAGGTGCCATAGCGGCTGTTTTCATCGGATTGTTCTTCTCTGGGGTTTTAGATACAGAAATTAAATTAGATAGTAGTAAGATCGTTGTCCTTCCTTTCAAAAGCTTAAGTGATACTAAAAAAGAAAAGTTACTAGCTCTAGGTATATCACAAGATTTGGGATCTAAATTAACTAAATCATCTAAGTCATTGAATATATTAAATTTAAAAAAAATACCAAAGGATCTAAAAGAAGTTTCTAAATCTACAAATGCTTCGTATTTAGTTGATGGAAACATTATGCAAATTGATAATATGCTTAGAGTAAAGGTTGATCTTATAGATGGAAAAAATATATCGAATATATGGTCAGAGACATATGATAGAGACTTGACGGGTAAAAATATATTTAAATTACAAGATGAAATTACAAAAAAAATTATAAATGAATTGGTTGGAGCAGGAGCAGTATTATCAAAAGATATAAATCAAAAGATAGCGACTTCTTCAACTAATGACATATCAATCTATGAATGTATTAATTTTGCTCGAGGAGCAGTAACTCCAACTTTAAATCCAAAAGCAATTGAATGTTTAGAAAAATCAATCAAAAAAGATCCTAATTACGCTGATGCATGGATATGGTTAGCCGATCGAAAAAGGGCACAATATTCCTCATTTTCAATGACTGACAAATATAAATATATGTTAGACGAAGCATCTAAGGAGATTGATCAAGGTTTAATTTTAGACCCTGAGCATGCATTTGGTTACTCTGCAAAATTACAAATTGAATTCTATAATAATAATTGGCAAGAAATGTTTAATGTAGCAGACAAGGCTTATAAATTAGCAGGTGACAGGCCTCATTTGCTTGGTAAAATTGGGTATAGTTTAGCATTTGGCGGACAATGTGGTAAAGAGGATGTTTATAGAAGCACCGAAAAATTTCAAACTATAAAAAAAAATCGATGTCAATTTCAGAGAGGATGTTGGGAAATTGGAAAAAAAGCCTATGAATTTGATACTGGAAATTATGCCACATGGGATAATTATCTTTTGGCACAGTGTTATCTAACAAGCGGAGAAAAAGAAAAAATCATAGATGTTTTAGAACCTTTACAACATAAAAAATTTGTTTGGTGGAACCTTCATTTAGGATTAGCTTACGACTCATTAGAAAAATTTGATATTGCTAAAAAGCATTTAAATTTTGTAAAAATTTTTTTAAAATCAGATCATTTATCAAAATTAAAGTTTGCTTTTACCAAGCAAAATCAACACATCAATACATATCCATATATAACAAAAACTTTAAAAAAATATGGCTTTAATTAATATGTTTAAAAGACTTAGAATTATATTGTATTAGAAAAAACTTTTTCATTTCCAAATTTTCTTAAAAAATAAATACCAATTGATTCCTAACACCTTTTCAATTTTGTTAGCTGACCATCCAGCACGTTCCATTGCAGGTACAAAATTTTGAAATTGGCTAAGCTTTGACATCCCAATTGGCATTGGTGGAACTGCTTTGTAAGGTTTTGTCACATATCGCCCAATACCTTTATCTTTTTGTAAATATTGAAAAAAGGATATGTCTTGATCTTGAACCCAATCTGTTCCTATACCAACTTGATCTTCACCAACAATATTAATTAGATAATCCATAGCGCTTATACAGTCATCTATATTACTATCAGAACCCTTAGGTAAAAAAGGTGTATAACTCGCAAAACCTATCATTCCTCCTTTGTTCGCGATCTCCTTTAATTGTTTATCTGTTTTATTTCTTGGATGTTTTTTAAGAGCAGGGCAACAATGTGTATAGGTTACTGGAGACTTAGACAATTGTATTGTATCTGAACTAGTTTTTGGCCCT
>QBXO01000086.1 GCA_003284565.1 SAR116 cluster bacterium AG-321-K23 | reverse complement strand
ACTGTGTTGTGTAACCATTTCCGATGATAGTTAATTTCATTACATTAAATTTTTTTTTTACTTGCTTTTATTATTTAAATAATTTCATATTTAATTGTTTATGGTGCTTTGAAGACTTCTTCAAGCTTAAAATGGGAATTTGGTAATTGATTAAAATTATAAGCCAAAGCTGTCCCCGCAACTGTAAATGCTGAGTTAGGGCAATTATGCCACTGGAAATTTTCCGGGAAGGCTGCCTAAGCTGTGAAGCATAAGCCAGGAGACCTGCCATAAAATGTCGCTTTGTCAGCTTCCGGGTAGAGTAGATGGCACGTGTTATATTTATCGTCTAGCGACTAAATTACTTGAGTCTTGGCTCTTTAACTTACTTTGCTAGGAGGTCAATATGGCATACTTAATTTTGATATTATCAATTTTTTTCAATATATTTAACTCGTTCGCTGATGACAAAAAACCTATTCGCATTTCAATTTATCCTTCAATGATTGAACGAGGTGTTGTTGGTAGTTCTACTGAAATAATAAATTACAAAACCATTAGTAATTCATCATATAAAACTCTTGGTGATTTACTATCAAAATATTCAGGGATTTTTTTCGAAAACCTTTACTATGGGATGGATGCAAAATCAACTGTTAGAATGAGAGGTTTTGGAGAGCAAGCATCGAGAAATATTATGATACTTGTAGATGGAGTTCGTTTATCTGACATGACTATTGCAGGTGCAAATCTATCAAGAATTCCAATAGATAATATTTATGAAATTCAAATTTTAAAAGGTGGATCTTCTACTGTTATTCATGGAGATGGAGCAGTTGGTGGATCAATCAATATTATAACAAAAAATCCCAAGTATTTGAAAGATGGTGTTAATATTAAATCATCTATTAAGTCTTTTAATTCTAAAGAAAATTCTGTTTCAATTAATAGAAATATAAACGATTTTGTCTTACAAACTTTTGCATCAACGAGCGACAGCAAGGGTTATCGAGAAAATAATAAGTTTGAAAATGATATATTTCAATTTGATTTATCTTTTTTAAAAGATCCTCTAACCAGATATTCTGCTAGTCTTAATTATTCTGACGAATATACTGGATTACCAGGTAGCATAACATTAACCGACTTTTATACTCGTCCTAGATTTGTAAGATCAGGCTCTATAGACAGTTTTGCAGAAGAAAAAATTCAGTCATGGAAGTTAAATAATGAGAAAAAATTTACAAGAGGAAAAACATTAACAACAATCAAGTATGAAGAAAAAGATCAAAAAACTTCATCGATGTATAGTGGGGTAAACATTAAAGCAAAAACTGACTTAAGCACTTACACTTTGAGCTCCAAATTAAACAAAAAATTCATTAATAATGGTCTTAATGTGGACGCTAACTTAGGTATTGATCATTATAATTCTACTTATAGAGCTATAGGTAACAATTGGGCTGGCACACCATATAACAACATTGCTTCTCAAAAAATAGTTGAACCATTTGCTTTAATCAAGTTTTCAAATTCAACTAATTCTAATATTGAATATGAGGCTGGCTTTAGACAACATTACTATGATTTAGATGCTGATAATTATACCAACAAAAGTAGTTTATTGTCTCGGGTAAGACAAAATTATGCGTGGTCATTGGGTTTTAATTATAATTTAGACAATAATAGAAACTTTTTTGGTCATATTTCAAGATCATTCAGATCACCAAGATTAGACGAAATTATTTCTTTAGTTAGTCCTAATCCGACGTCTACAGATATTAAACATCAATATTCCCATGATATTGAAATTGGTTATAAAATAAAATCAAATTACTCAAATTATAATGTAGCTTTATATAGATCACTTATTAAAAACCAGATTGTCTATAATTCGGCTGCATTTGCTAACCAAAATTTTGATCCTTCTATTCAGCAAGGTGTAGAATTAGAATTTGACACATTAATAAATCAAAATTTTAAATTTGTTTCTAACATAAATTATATTGATTCCCATTTCACTGAAGGCGTTGAAAAAGGTAACGAAACACCTTACGTCCCAAAATTATCTGGAAATACTTCCTTATATTTTAATTTTGATAAAAAAACTGATTTCTCAGTTAATTATAAGTATATTGGTAAGAAAAGATCTGGTAATGACCCAAATTATATATTACCTAAATCTAAGTCTTA
>QBXO01000085.1 GCA_003284565.1 SAR116 cluster bacterium AG-321-K23 | reverse complement strand
ATGAAAAGAATATTATTGTTGGGTAGTGGTGAATTAGGTAAAGAATTAACTATCAGTCTAAAAAGAATTGGTTGTTTTGTGATTACATGTGATGCATATGAAAATGCACCTGCTATGCAGGTTAGTGACAAAAATGAAGTATTTAACATGCTTGATAAAGAAAAACTAAAAGAAGTTATAAATAAACATAAACCAGATTTTATTGTTCCTGAAGTTGAAGCTATTGAAACAAGTGTGCTGCTCGAAGTAGAAAAAAGTGGTTATAATGTAATACCCTCTGCAAAAGCTGTAAATTTAACTATGAACAGAGATAGAATACGAGATAGAGCAAAACATTTAGGATTAAAAACTGCTAATTTTGCATATGCAGAAACTGAAGAAGAATTATTATTACAAGCCAACAAAATTGGATCAAAAGTAGCTATCAAACCAGTTATGAGTTCCTCTGGTAAAGGTCAGAGTTATGCTGAAACAGAGGAAGAGTTAAAAAAATCATGGAAATTCGCAATAAAAGGCATGAGAGGAAATAGAAAACGCGTAATTGTAGAGGAGTTTATTCATTTTGAGTATGAGATAACTCTTTTAACAATTTTAGAAAAATCTGGAAAAGTTACATTTTGTTATCCTATTGGACATTTTCAAAAAAGAGGTGATTATCAGTATAGTTGGCAGCCTGCTGATTGTGCTCAAGATGTGATTATAAAAGCTCAAAAAGCAGCAAAAAAAATGGTATTAGATTTGGGTGGTTCAGGTATATTTGGAGTAGAATTTTTTATTGATAAAAATAGAGAGGTAATTTTTAGTGAACTGAGCCCTCGTCCACATGATACAGGAATGGTTACAATGTTTACTCAAAACTTTAGTCAGTTTGATATTCATGCAAGAGTTTTACTGGGATTGCCATTGCCAGAAATTAAAATAACTCAACCTGGTGCCAGCCATGTGATTTTAGCAGAAGAAAATGCTTCAGGTAACTACATAATTGAAGGTGTAGAAGAAGCACTTGAAGATAAAAATATAGACTATAGAATTTTCGGAAAACCATTATTAAAATCTTATCGAAGGATGGGTGTTGTTTTAGCTCCAAGTTTAGAACAAGCTAAAAAGGCAGCTAGAAAAATTTCGGTAAAAGCAAAGTAATTTATTAAATTTAAATGTATATTTAATTTATCTTTTGAAATGTGAAATAACAGAAGCTATTTCTTTCTCTTGCTTATAACCCATTAAATGAATACCCTTTACACCATCAATCGATTTGTATTTTTCAATTAATTCAATACATATTTTAATTCCTTCTAAACTTTCATCATTAGATTGTTCGATTCTATCAATTATATTTTCAGGTATATTAATACCAAAGAGATTTTTATTCATCCACCTAGCACTTTTTGCAGATTTTATTACCCCTAATCCAATTATAAAATATGCTTTTTCAGTAATTTGTAAGTCATTTAATTTAGCCATATAATTTTTTAATATACCTTCATCAAAAACGTATTGAGTTTGAAAAAACTCAACACCAGCATTAATCTTTTTTACCAAGTTTTCACCATTAAAATCATTGTTAACTTTAAAAGGTGTATCAGCCCCCCCAATAAAAAATTCTGGTGCATCTTCAATTTTTCTTCCAGAAGGGTACATTTTATTTAGTTTAATTTCTTTAGCAGTTTTCAATAGACCAATTGTATCAAGGTCTCTGACTTCTTTTGTATCTGGTTGATCTCCACCTTTTACCTCATCACCGTACAAACAAAGAATATTAGGAATATCTAAGGCCCATCCACCTAGCAGGTCACCTTGAATCGCAATTCTATTTCTATCTCTTGTAGTAAATTGTAAGATTGGTTCGACACTGTTTTGAGCAAGAATTGCTGCTGTCGCTAGTGCTGACATATGAGATTTTGCACCTGCTCCGTCAGTTACATTTATTGCGTCAGCTAAACCTTCCAAATATTTTACTTGTTCAGTAATAATTTTTTTATTCCCAGAATCTGGAGGAGAGGTTTCAGCTGTAAATACAAACTTATTTTCAATAAGTGATTTTCTTAATTTACTTTTCATTAAAAATGTCCAATCTATTATATTAATATTATTTAATTCGGGTCAGAATAAATGTCTAACGATTTTTTGATAGGTACATCTAATAGGATTAGAAGCACTCCTTTTACTTCGCGAAATGAAAAGGCAGCTGTAAAAAAATATACTGTCTATAATAACACGCTCTTACCCACAATCTTTAAATCATTACAAGAGGAT
>QBXO01000084.1 GCA_003284565.1 SAR116 cluster bacterium AG-321-K23 | reverse complement strand
GGAAAATAATAACTTGCCTTCATTCATAACCTAGTTTAAAAAACGAAATCATGGATGGGTGACTGAGCGGTTGAAAGTACCGGTCTTGAAAACCGGCGAAGGTGAAAGCCTTCCGTGGGTTCGAATCCCACCCCATCCGCCACTAATATTTTTATTGTTACAATAGGTTTTAACAATCAAAATATGCTGATTGATATGGATATTCACGGATTATTGTAACTAATAGTGTCGCTTCAGGCTAGGATCAAACTATTTTCATGATAAATTCTACTACGATTGCACTGTTACCAAAATAATTCAGTTTAATCTATTTAATAATTCTAGTTTACAATCCAATAATTCAATTTTAAATATTATATAAATGAAAGTTTTTCAAAAATTAGATAATTTTCTAGATTATGCCTGGGCACAGATTTCTCGTGGTAAGGTTGACAAAAAATCGCCCGCAAGACACCCTACTTTCGTAACATCTAGTGCAGATGGTTTTCCAAATGCTCGCACTCTAGTGATGAGGCGGAGCGATCGGGAAAATAACGAGATAGAGTTTCACACCGATACTGCCTCTTCAAAAATGTTGGCCCTCAGCCAAAATCCCCGTGCTGGGATTCATATTTGGCTACCTAAAGTCCAATTACAAATTCAGATGGACGTTGTTGTTGAAATCAAAGTTGGAGACATTACTATTCCATACTGGAGAGATGTTCCAACTAACTCTAGGACGGCTTATGGGACTATTCCTAGTCCTGGCAAAGTACTTGAAAGCCCCCTTGCGTATGAGCATGACCCAAATCAAAAACGTTTCGCAATATTAGTATGTGATATACAATCAATTCAGCTACTGCTTCTGGGGGTTAAACATATTCGTGCTTATTACAAAAAGACAACTAATTGGAGAGGAGAATGGCTCTCTCCTTAGTTTAGAACTATACTCACAAAATAATTTTAATAATTCACATATTAACTTAAATGATTATTGGACTAAATTTTACATACCCCATCTGATAGCAGCGGTATGTACTGCCGAGTCCCAATGATTTGCTGTTTCTTGGTCGAGCTTGGTAAGAGTAATTGAAGCTCCTTGCATTTCTAATGATGTACAATAATTCCCAACTAATGATCTTGCAATTTTGATATTTTTATTATCAAGAGTTTTTTTAGCATTGTCATAGATAAGATATAATTCTGAGAGAGGTGTTCCACCCATTCCATTTACAAACAATAAAATCTCATCTTTATTTTCTGGTTTCAAATCTTCTATAATCGCATCCAATAGCTCATTGGTGATTTCTTGAGCAGATTTAATTTTGTCTCTTCTTCTTCCCGGTTCTCCATGAATACCTACTCCAAATTCCATTTCATCAGCACCAAGTTCAAAAGTTGGCTTACCTGCCGCAGGAACTATACAACTTGATAAGGCCACCCCCATTGAACCAGAATTTTTATTAATTTTATCACCCAAGTTTTTGCATTCTTGCAGGCTACCACCTGATTCTGCAAGTGAACCAACAATTTTCTCAACTATAACAGTAGCAGCAACACCTCTTCGGCCTGTTGTGAAAGATGAATCCTCTACAGCCACATCATCGTTAGTCAATATTGTTTCATTGGGTACAGTGATCATTTCTGCAGCCATTTCAAAGTTCATTATATCACCAGAATAATTTTTTACGATAAATAAAACTCCTGCATCATTGTCAATTTTTTCTATAGCTGCAATCACTTGATCAGGCGAAGGAGATGAAAAAACAAATCCAGGACACGCTGCATCTAACATTCCATACCCTACAAAGCCTCCATGCATTGGTTCATGTCCACTTCCTCCACCAGTAACTAGAGCTACTTTTCCCTTTTTTGTAGCATTAGATCTAATAATAAAATTAGGATCATAATGACAAGTTACGATATCTTTATGAGCAGCTCCAAATCCCTGTAAGCTCTCTTTTAGAAAGTCATCTGACGAGTTCATAAATTTCTTCATTACTTCCTCCTAGCTGTTTAAAATTGAAGTACATACAGTTTTAATCATAAGTTGTGATGAACGAGCACCAGGATCAATGTGACCTCTTGATCGTTCACCTAAAAAAGAAGCCCTGCCCTTAGTAGCTAGTAAATTCTTAGTAGATAACATGCCTTTTTCTGCTATTTCAATAGCCTCGTTCATTAAATCTTTAAGATCTTTGTTTTTGTCAATCCCTTGTTTTAGACAGTGAGCTACAGGTATCAAAACATCCATCATTGTTTTTTCTCCCACATCGGCTTTACCTCTCTGCTTCACAGCTTCGACACCATAGGCAAACATTTCTATTGCTTTTTTATAATCAATAGATTCATCTATATTTTT
>QBXO01000083.1 GCA_003284565.1 SAR116 cluster bacterium AG-321-K23 | reverse complement strand
AGTCAATCAGAGTTGTATCTGTTTCGTGACCTACTGCTGATATAACTGGAATAGAGCTGTTAAATACTGACCTAACAACAATTTCTTCATTAAATGACCATAAATCCTCTAAGCTTCCACCTCCTCTTGCAACTATAAGCAGGTCAGGTTTTTTAATAGTTGTGCCATTTGTTAATTGATTAAATTTGTCAATTGCATTTGAAACCTGCTGAGCTGACCCTTCACCTTGAACAGCAACTGGCCATAAATAAACATGAGATGGAAACCGATCAGATAACCGATGAAGAATATCTTTTATTACAGCACCTGATGAACTAGTAATAATTCCTATTAGCTCTGGAAGATAAGGTATAGGCTTTTTGTTTTCTTGATTAAACAAACCTTCTTTAAGAAGTTTTTTTCTTCTATCCTCGAGCATTTTTAGAAGTGCACCCTCTCCCGCTACTTCCATACTTTCTACAATAATTTGATATTTAGATTGACCTGCAAAAGTAGTTATTTTTCCAGTACAAATTACTTCCATACCCTCTTCTGGTTTTATTGATAACCTTGGTAAAGTATATTTCCAAATAATTGCAGCAATTGTACCGTCTGTATCTTTTAGAGTAAAATAAACATGGCCTGAACTTGGAAATGAAGGGCGAGAAATTTCACCCCTAATACGTACGTAACTAAAGTTTGTTTCAACTAATTTTTTAATTACATGAGAGAATTCGCTAACGGAATATACAGGATTGTTTGTATTAGCATTCATTAGATTACACCAAAATTTCTATTTATCATACAACAATAGTATGGCATATTTCAGTAAATCAAAAGCCTTTTGGAGTGATTTATTCATGAATATCTTAGTAGTAGGTGGAGGTGGTAGAGAACATGCTATTGCTGCATCACTATCAAAGTCACCTTTAACAAAAAAACTAGTTGTTGCCCCAGGAAATCCTG
This sequence comes from SAR116 cluster bacterium AG-321-K23, assembly GCA_003284565.1. GTDB lineage: Bacteria > Pseudomonadota > Alphaproteobacteria > Puniceispirillales > Marisalimonadaceae > Marisalimonas. The sequence goes on along the minus strand of QBXO01000083.1, from coordinate 1,427 downwards.
GGATTGAAACAATTGCTGAATGTTACCCAGTAGCCGCCGATGATATACCTGGGCAATGCAAATTAGCAATAGATATTAAAGCAGATTTTGTTTTTATAGGCCCTGAGATACCATTAGTCCTAGGCTTAAAAGATGAATTATTAAAATTAGGAATTAGTTCATTTGGGCCTTCAAAAAAAGCAGCTCAATTAGAAGGTTCAAAAACTTTTTCTAGAAATTTTTGTAAAAGATACAACATTCCGCAACCAGAATTTAAATATTGTACTGAAATCGAGACTGCAAAGAAGCAAATAGAACTTTTAAATGGCTATTGCGTTGTAAAAGCGGATGGCCTTGCTGCTGGCAAAGGTGTTATTGTGTGTGACACAGTTGATCAAGCAATTATTGCAGCAACAGAAATGTTAGAAAAAAATAAATTTGGTGATGCCGGAAAGTTAATTTTAATAGAAGAAAGAATAAATGGCATTGAAGCAAGTGTTTTTGCGGTTTCAGATGGCAACGATGCAGTTTTAATTGGAACAGCTCAAGATCACAAAAGAGCCTATGACAATGATGAAGGACCAAATACTGGTGGCATGGGAGCTATTTCTCCTGCTCCTGCTTTAGATCAAAAATTAAATAAAGAAATATTTAATAATATTATTACGCCAACAATTAATGGTATGAAATTAGAAGGCTGTCCTTATGAGGGGATTTTATATGCTGGTGTAATGATTACGGATAAAGGACCCAAAGTAATTGAATTTAATTGTAGATTTGGAGATCCTGAAACTCAAGTTGTGCTTCCACGTTTGAATACAGATTTAGTAAGTATTGTGCTAAAAACAATTAAAAAAAATCTCAAAGATATAACCATTGATTTCATTCCACAAAGCGCAATTACTGTTGTAATAGCAAGTAAGGGATATCCTGGTGAATTTAAGAAAGGAGTTTTATTACCATCGCTAAAAAATTTTAATGATAAAACTGAAATCTCTGTGTTCCATTCTGGTACCTCCAAAGATAAAAATGGAAACATTTTTTCAAATGGTGGAAGAGTTTTATCAATAACATCTGTTGGAGCAAATGTTCAAAATTGCAGGCAAAAAGCATATGATATTGTAGAAGCTATTAACTGGGAGCAAGGCTTTTACAGAAAAGATATTGGTAAGCTGTAAAATTATCTAATTTCTTTAAAAAATTCTTTTATTAATTTTTCAGACTTATTTGCTGAAAACCCTGAGTAAACTTCTAATTTGACTTTAGATCCGCAATTCGAAAATAATCTAACTCCATTATCTATAGCACCACTTTTTTTGTCTTCTGCACCATAATATAAACGTCTTATTCTTGTTTGCTTAATAATACTTGCACACATTATGCAAGGTTCTAACGTTACCCAAATATCATAATTATTTAAATATCTTTCTCCTGTAATTTGAAGAGCT
>QBXO01000082.1 GCA_003284565.1 SAR116 cluster bacterium AG-321-K23 | reverse complement strand
AGAAGCCAGTCTCAAGCTAAGTATCATAACGAAAATAAATCTCACTTTGGTTTGGCATTAAAAAACTATGTTCATTTTACCTCTCCTATAAGGAGATATTCAGACTTGATAGTACATCGCCAAATCATTGAAATAATAAATCACAAAAATAAAAGAAAAACTTCTTTAACAACTTTTAAAAATAATAATAATGAAAAATTCAAAATAATTAGTGAACATATCTCCAATACCGAACGGATATCAGTAGCCGCTGAAAGAAAAACAATAGATAGACTAATATCACTGTTGTTTAGAGAAAAAATTAATGAATTAGTTGATTGTACTATTATTTCAATTCATAAATTTGGTTTTTTTGTTTCTATTGAAGATGGTATAGCTGACTCTTTACTCCCTTTAAGAAATTTACCCAATGATTGGTATGACTATGATCCATCTAAACAAATACTTAATGGAGTAAATAGTGGTTACAAATTTAGAATTGGGATGAAATTTAAGGCTAAGGTAATAGAAGTAGAACCCTTAACAGGAAGTATTATAATAAAATTTTATGATGAAAAAAAAAGAGGCACAAAAAATAAAGAAAGAAAATATCAATTTAACAAAAATAAGTTTTCATAAACTTGACTTATATAAAAAAAACAATATTTTATACAAAACTAGAAGGAGTAAGTCATGGCAAAACAAGCTACTTTACAGATAAAATTATTGAGTACTGCAGATACAGGTTTCTTTTATGTAACCAAAAAGAACCCTAGAACTAAGCCTGAAAAGTTAGAACTTAAAAAATATGTAATAAGGGCAGACATGGAGCTTATTTTAAATACTTTTGCAATAAGTACCCATATCAATAGTGCAACTATACCGATATTAAGATTAAGTGATAAAATAACACCAAACCCAGTTGCAACTCCCTTGCCATCTTTAAACCTTAGCCAAATTGGAAAACAGTGACCTACAACAGCTGATAGTGCAACTGTGCATTGATAAAATTCCACCATATCAAAATTATTATCGAAAACTTTAGGTAAAATAATAGTAATTAGATAAATTGCTACTGCACCTTTACCACCGTCAAGAAGAAGAGTGAAAAGGGCTATCTTTTTATTTCCAGTTCGTAAAACATTTGTGGCACCAATATTTCCACTGCCAATTTTTCTAATATCTCCTAATCCAGATATTTTTGTGAGTATTAATCCAAAAGGGATTGATCCTAAAAAATATCCAAAAAGAAAGATTGATCCTAAAACCACATAATTTAAGTCATAAGTCATTATATTATTTTATTTTTGAAAATCTGATTAATGCAGGCAACTTGACCATTTATGTAAGTTGCTAAGATTTTACCACGAATTTCTTTTCCATCAAACGGAGTTGGACTAGTCTTTAAATTTTCTTGTTTAATTGTATGAAGCTCATTTTCATCAAAAACTATAAAGTCAGCTACTTTTTCTTCCTCTAAGCTTGGGCTTTCAATTCCAAAAATTTTTGCTGGATTAATAGTTAAAAAAGAGATTGCTTTGTTAATATCAATAATTTTTTTATTAACTAAATCTAAGGTAATTGAAAACAAAGTTTCAATTCCGGAGGCTCCAACCGAAGCTGCAGAAAAAGGTTGAGCTTTTGTATCCTTGGATCTAGCTCTATGATCAGATGCTATAGCGTCAATTGTTCCATCTTGAATTCCTTCAATAATTGCTAGTCTATCATCTTCGCTTCTGAGAGGAGGAGACAATTTGAATGCTGTATTGTAAGTTAACAATTTACTTTCGTTTAGCGCAAAATACGGTGGAGCAGTATCACATGTAATATTTAAACCTGATTTTTTAGCTTCCCTAATTACGTTGACTGCATCTCTAGTAGACACATGTGCTACGTGATAATGTACCCCAGTCAACTTAGCCAATCTGATATCTCGTTCAATCATAATAACTTCAGCACAGGCTGGAATGCCAATTAAACCTAAACGAGTAGATATTTCACCTTCGTTCATTTCACCTTTTATAGAGGTTGTTGAAGCTTGATTTAAGCCTGATAAATCTTCGTCTTCCGCATGTTGTATTACAGGACGATTTATCATTGCTGCATAACTCATTAATCGTCTCATAACTAGACTATTTTTAATACTTTTATTTCCATTAGTGAAACCTATTGCGCCCATTTCTGACATGAGCCCAATTTCACTCATTTCTAGACTGTTTAGATCTTTTGTTGCAGCTCCATAGACCATTACTTTTGGAAGGTTTATATCTTCTGATTGTCTTTTGATGTGGTCAATTATAGATGGATTGTTTAACTTTGGAGTTTGATTAGGTAGAATTGCCATAGAAGTAATTCCATTTTCAGCGGCAGTAATTTGAGTAGATTTTAGATTTTCAGTC
>QBXO01000081.1 GCA_003284565.1 SAR116 cluster bacterium AG-321-K23 | reverse complement strand
TAAAACTGGATCAGCTTTATTCATTTTTTCTTTTACGGTCTTTTCGTCAATAACTCTGATTATTGAATTAGTTATGGCTACAGCAGTAACTGTTCTTGGAGTTTCTATAATGTGACCAACTTCTCCAAAAATTTCTCCGGTTTCAAGAATTCCTAACTCTAATCCATGTTTAGATTCAATCCTTACTTTTCCACTATGAATTAAAAAAATAAATTCAGCGGGATCATTATGTGAGTATATTATTTCTCCAGCTTTAAAAGTTTTTGTTTCTTGATTATTTTTTTTCATAAGTTTTGACCTGTAAAAAAATTTAAATTTTTTTGTATAAATCTTGTAAACAATATATTATTCGTTAATAAATAAAAATATATTTTTAACAAATAAAAAAGGAGGTGGTCTGATGTCTAGTATTTTTTATGGGAATGGTTGTTTCAAGGTATTTAATTTGTCAGGGCAATCTCTGATAAAATATTTATCTTGATATTCCGTTATTTATATAAAATACGAAACAGGGTTTTAAACCCTGTTTTTTTTTAAATCATTTTTAATTATCTCTCTAAAAATATTTGTTAAAATTGATGAATTATTATTTTTTTTTATAGTAACTTTTTTTTTCCTTATAATTATATCACCATTATTATTTACATAAGGTTGTTCAAAGTCTTTAAAATCACTCAAAATTTCATCAATTTTTTTAATTAATTTGTTGTCATTTGTATTACTATTATACATGATTTTTTCTTTTGTTAAAAATTTTTTACATTTACATTAACGGAAAAGTTAAACAAAGTTTTACTCATGTCGTTATTGTTTTTATGAAAATGTTACTTGATCAAATAAATGAGTTAAATAAAAAAGAAAAAGTTGAAGACAACTTGTTTATTAAAAATCTCATAATTAATAGAGACAAAAATAACAAAGAATTAATACCATATATAGCTACGGAAAAATGGATAAGCCAGCTTGGAGAAAGGTTACAAATAAATTAAAGGATTTTATCTTATTGGCACAACATTTTTTGAAGTATAATTTTTAGAGTATATTTTATCTAATTCTTCGCCTAAGACAAACTTTTCAATAAAGGACCCAAATTGTTTAAAATCAGCTTGAGCGTTTGAATTATTTTTACTTTCCCAGTTTTCAACTTTTCCATTATAAAAATGTCTCACACTAGCTAAGTCTCTTAAAGCGGGGCCAATAACAACGTCATGATTTTTTAATCTTTCAGCCATTACTGAAAAATCTTTTTGGCCAAAAGGAATTTTGTTAGGGCACACAATTATATGTGGATATGACTTCCCATATCTAGCTTTTACCTGATCCATACTTCTGATAAAATTTTCTGTAGGAAACAAATCCGCGTTACTGAGTGTGGTTGGAATTAGAACACAGTAGCCTTCTGCAACCAGATTCCATAGCCTTTGTGAACTACCTGCTGGTGTGTCAACAATTGCTACATGTCCAGGTCGGAATTCATTTTGTTTTATGAATTGTTGTACAAGAGATATGTTAGTGTTTTCAAACGCAGGAGTGATTGGAAGAAATTCAACGTTAATTTCAGGATTACTTTTTGACAAAAACTCAGTGGCTGTTCTTTGAAGGTCGGTATCAATAACGGTAATGTTTTGAGCAGGTATTCTTTCAGCCAAACATCTTGCAAGCATGATTGATAGAGTGCTTTTACCTACACCCCCTTTTACGTTTGCAACAAATATAGATTTAGCACCATTTAAGATTTTTCCCTTGTTATTTGGCATTATATATCTCCAAATTAGAAGCTTTTTAAATTTTTAATTACATTAATTGTTTTCTCAATCATTTCTTTTTCTTTAGAAATCTTATTAATTTCATCCTCAGCAAATTTCTTTTTTTTCAAAAAATCAACTTCAAATATTTTGAGTTCTTCTTTTAATTTATTTTTTTCACTTTCAAGAGACTCTAATCTTGCAATAATCAAGTCAATTTTAGTCAAATAAGAAGCAACATCATTTTGTAATTTTTGATAATTTAATGGATTATCTTTTTTTAACTCATTATCGATTTCTTCAATAATTAGATCATCAGGCTTAACCTTTTTCCAGTTTCCACCTCTTCTTAAAATGTTTATTTCGTAATTATCCATTGTTCTACTTTAAATAAAAATATAGCTTTTGACTATAAATAATTGAAATTATTACAATATATTAACGATATAACAATATGTAGTGGTTATTTTTTTTTTATCAATAATATATTGTATTTAAAAATTATCTATTGTGTCTCAGTTTTACATTTAAATGATTTTTGGCATACTGGTGAAGGCTGGAAAACTGTAACATCCTTACCTTTACCTTGTCTTTTAAATATACATTTATATCCGTCTTTCACACCATCTTTCATGTTAATTTCTGTTTTTCTAAGTCTACAATTTTCATATTTAAT
>QBXO01000080.1 GCA_003284565.1 SAR116 cluster bacterium AG-321-K23 | reverse complement strand
TTTAGGGCAAGATAATCCCCAGTTTCACAAATTGGACCAACAATATCTACCACCTTTTCTGAGCCTGATTGTTTTTTAACTGGTTCAACTTCATGATATGCGTCATACAAAGTAGGTCTAATTAAATTATTCATTGCTGCATCAACTACAATAAAGTTTTTATCTTTATTGGTTTTATTTCTAATTACTTTTGTAATTAATACCCCTGCCTCAGCAACAAGACTCCTTCCTGGCTCAAAGCTAAGCTTGTAGTCAGAATTCAAAAAAAGTTCCGAAATAATTTTTTTATAATCATCAAAATTTGGTTTTTCTTTTCCTTCATAATGGATACCTATACCTCCTCCTAAATCAAGAGTAGGAATTTTATAACCACTTTTTTTAAGGTTGTCTGCAATACTTTTGAGGTTTGAGTAAGCTCTTTGAAAAAAACTAAAATCAAAAATTTGAGATCCAATATGAACCCCTAAACCAACAGGATTAATATAATCCAATTCATGTAGTTTATTATAAATTGAAAAAATTTTTTCAGAATCAATTCCAAATTTTGTTTCTTTTTCACCTGTTGATATTTTCTTATGAGTATTTGGAGCAATATCGGGATTTATTCTTAAACATATATTAGCAGTGATTTTATATTTTTTAGCAATTTCATAAATATCATAAAGTTCCTCTTCTGATTCAATATTGAACTGTAAAATATTATTTCTTAATGCTATCTCTATTTCCTCTTTATCCTTTCCAACGCCAGAAAAGATTATTTTATCTGAAGATATTCCAGCAGCTATACATTTGTAAAATTCACCTATAGAAACTATGTCAGCTCCTGCACCTAACTTCCCAAAAAATTTAATTACATTTACTGAATCGTTTGCTTTAACAGCATAATGAATACTTCCTTTTACACTTTTAACAGTATTATGAAAGACTTCGTATCTTTCTTTCATTAGTCCTGTATCATATATGAATAGGGGAGTACCATACTTTGCTGCAAGAGTACTTATTTTAATACCTTGAACATTAAGTTCATCATTTTTATCTCTGTAAAAGCCTATTGGAAACATAATAAAATCTAATTTTTTGTGACAATTTCAGATGGTTTTGTTGGAGCATCTTTTCTTCCACAGCCATACAAAGAAACAGATGATAAAAATAAGGCAACTAGAAGTATGATTTTGAAATTCATTCTTTTTTATCCCTTTAAAAACCTTTTCTTAGCATATTTAATTGCTTTTAAAACATTTTTTGGTGCTGTTCCACCATAAGATGTTCTACTTGAAACAGAATTTCTAATTTTTAGAACGTCTAATACTTTTAAATCTACATTAGGAACAACACTTTGAATATCCTTTAAAGTTAAATCTTCTAAAGAAGTCATTTTTGACTCAGCCAACAAAATTATTTTCCCTGTCAAATGATGTGCTTCTCGGAAAGGTATTTTAAGATTAGTAACAAGATAATCTGCAAAATCTGTTGCTGTTGGAAAACCTTTTTGAAGTGCTTCCATCATATTTTCAGGAATAGGTTCTATCTCTTTTATCATACCATCCATGTTAAGAATACATAGTTCAATATTTCTAGTAGTGTCAAAGATTGGCTCTTTATCTTCTTGCATATCTTTTCCATATGTCATAGGCAAGCCTTTTAGAACAGTCATCAAACTTATTAAATTACCAAATATTCTTCCAGGTTTAGCCCTGATTAATTCTGCTGCGTCAGGATTTCTTTTTTGAGGCATTATGCTAGAGCCAGTTGTAAACTTTTCTGGCAATTTCACAAAATTAAATCTGTCAGAAGACCAAATGACTAACTCTTCCGCCAATCTAGATAAATGTATAGCTATTAGAGAAGATGCAGACATAAACTCAATAGCAAAATCTCTATCAGAAACAGAATCCATTGAATTTTCAGTAGGTTTACTAAAACCAAGTTTGTCTGCAACAAAGTACCTATCGATTGGATAACTGGTTCCTGCTAGAGCAGCTGAACCTAGAGGTAACTCATTCATTCTTTTTTGACAGTCAAGTAGTCTACCCCTATCTCTACCAAACATTTCTACGTAAGCTAACAGATGATGTCCAAATGTAACTGGTTGACCAACTTGAAGATGCGTGTAGCCAGGCATAAGGAGATCATAATATATTTCAGATTTTTCTATAAGTGTTTGTTGCAAATTTTTCAGACTTAATTCTATTTTGTCAATTTTTTTTCTAAGCCATAATTTGATGTCAGTTGCAACTTGATCATTTCTTGATCTAGCAGTGTGTAGTTTCTTACCAGCATCTCCAATAATTTCTACTAATCTATTTTCGACATTCATATGTATATCTTCAAGTTTAGTTGAGAAATTAAACTCATTATTGGAAATTTCTTTTTTTATTTGTTCTAAACCAGATTTAATAGATAAAAATTCTTTATTAGAAATAATGTTTTGTTTAGATAGCATTTCTGAATGCGCTATTGATCCTTCAATATCCTCGACATAGAGAAGTT
>QBXO01000079.1 GCA_003284565.1 SAR116 cluster bacterium AG-321-K23 | reverse complement strand
CTGTTGCTAAGGATTTATTTAAAATGGGTACTCTTGGCACCGTTTTGCAAATGCTTAAGTTACCAGACGGTACTGTTAAAGTATTAGTTGAAGGTAAATTTAGGTGTGAAGTTGAAAAAATAACCTCTACTGAAGATTATTTAAGTGCTAAGTTAAACATTTTAAAAACAGATATATCATCAAATAGTGACTATTATGACATTACAAATAAATTAAAAAATTGTTTTGAAAAATTTGCAAAACTAAATGGTAAAATCAATTCCGATATTCTAACAACAATTACTGATATAGATGATCCAAGTGTATTATCAGACACCGTTGTAAATCATTTAGTGTTTTCGATAGAAGAAAAGCAAAATTTTCTAGAAATGACAGACGCAATAAAAAGAGTAAAAACACTTGCTTCCAAAATCGAAAAAGAAATCGATATACTTAACTCAGAAAAGAAAATTAGAAGCAATGTTAAAAAACAAATGGAGAAAACTCAAAGAGAATATTACTTAAATGAACAACTGAAAGCTATTCAAAAAGAACTTGGTACATCTGAGGATGGTAAAAATGAATTTGATGAATTTGATGACAAAATTCATAAAGCTAAACTTTCTAGAGAAGCTAAAGAAAAAGCTCTATCTGAGTTAAAGAAGTTAAGAAATATGAGTCCTATGAGCGCTGAGGCAACAGTAGTCAGATCATATATTGATTGGTTAGTTTCAATTCCATGGAAAAGAACTGATAAAGTAAAATCTGATATAGTTAATGCAAGAGAAATTCTAGACAATGATCATTATGGGTTAGAAAAAGTAAAGGATAGGATTATAGAGTTCCTTGCTATTCAAAAAAGAACAAAAGAAGTTAAAGGTCCAATTTTATGTTTGGTTGGTCCACCTGGTGTTGGAAAAACATCTTTAGGTAGATCTATTGCTGAGGCTACAGGGCGACAATATATAAGAATGGCTTTAGGTGGTGTTAGAGATGAAGCAGAAATTAGAGGACATAGAAGAACTTATATTGGTTCTTTGCCAGGTAAAATTATACATGGAATGAAAAAATCGTCATCAGTTAACCCTTTATTTTTACTTGATGAGATTGATAAGTTAGGAAACGATTATAGAGGTGATCCTTCATCAGCATTGTTAGAGGTTTTAGATCCTGAACAAAATAAAGCTTTCCAAGATCATTATCTTGAAGTCGATTATGACTTATCAAAAGTGTTTTTCATAACAACTTCAAATACATTGAATATGCCGCAAGCTTTATTGGATAGAATGGAAATTATTAGACTATCAGGATATACAGAGGATGAAAAACTAGAAATAGCTAAAAGACACTTATTACAAAAGCAAATGAATAATTGTAAACTTAAAAAAACCGAATTTTCCATCAATGATCAAGCTCTAAAAATTATTATTCAATCATATACAAGAGAAGCTGGTGTTAGAAATTTAGAAAGACAATTAGCTAAATTAACAAGAAAGGTAGTTACCTTAATCGAAAAAAATGAAGCTAAATCAATTTCTGTTACTAAAAATAATTTACCCGATATACTAGGTGTTCCTATTTATCAAAGACTTGAGATAGAAAAAGAAGATTTAGTTGGAATTACAACTGGTCTTGCCTGGACCGAGGTTGGCGGTGAATTATTATCTATAGAGGCTGTAAAAGTAAAGGGTAAAGGTAAGGTGTCAGCAACTGGAAAACTTGGCGATGTTATGAAAGAGTCAGTTCAGGCTGCAGAATTTTTTATAAGATCAAAAGCTTTTTCTTTTGGTTTAGACCCTTTCGACATAGAAAAACTAGATGTTCATGTTCATGTGCCTGAGGGTGCAACTCCTAAGGATGGTCCTTCGGCAGGTGTTGCTATGGTCACTAGTATAGTATCAGCTTTGACAGACATAAAAGTTAAGAAATCTGTTGGTATGACGGGTGAAATTACTCTGAGAGGAAGAATTTTGCCTATTGGTGGTTTAAAAGAAAAACTATTGGCTGCCAAAAGGGGAGGGATTAAAACTGTCTTAATTCCCGAAGATAATAAAAAAGATCTAATTGAAATACCTGATAATGTTAAAAACAAGCTGAAAATTGTACCAGTTAGTTCCATAGATGAAGTTATTTCACATGCTCTTGTCGATGCTCCACAAGAGTTAAGCATATTAGAATCTAATAAAATAATTAAAAATGAGAGTAATAATCCAGATAAGACCAATATTTCTCATTAATTTACTGAATTTTTTGTTTTCTTTATAATTATTAGCTTTATTTTCTAGAGTTATAAGGTAATATTAGATTAATTTTATAACTATTATATCACGGAGGTACGAATGAATAAGAATGAATTAGTTGCAAGTGTTGCTGACGCATCAGGTCTTTCCAAAGTAGATGCTGCAAAAGCAGTTGATGGAGTTATTGAGTCAATCACCGGTGCTTTAAAATCAGGTGGTGATGTGCGTATAGTTGGTTTTGGAACTTTTTCTGTTGCTAACCGTGCCGCTACAACAGGTAGAAATCCTAGAACAGG
>QBXO01000078.1 GCA_003284565.1 SAR116 cluster bacterium AG-321-K23 | reverse complement strand
ATATTTCAAAAATCACAGAAACAACTTCAAATGAAGGTTCAAATGGTAAATTAGGTGGTTTTGGAGGATTATTTGATTTAAAGAAATGTGGATTTAAAGATCCTCTTCTCATTTCAAGCACTGATGGTGTAGGTACTAAATTGAAATTGGCTGTTGAAACTAAATCTTATTATAATATTGGTATAGATTTAGTGGCCATGTGTGCAAATGATGTAATAGCACAAGGTGGAAAACCATTATTTTTTATGGATTATTTTGCTACTAGTAAATTACGTAAATCTGTAATCACTGAAGTTATAAGGGGTATTGCAGAAGGGTGCAAACAATCAGGCTGCGCTCTTATAGGAGGAGAAACTGCTGAAATGCCGGGACATTACAAAAATAATGATTTTGATCTTGCTGGATTTTGTGTCGGAGCTGTTGAGAGAAGTAACATTTTAAAGTCAAATTCAGTTAAAAAGGGCGATTATGTAATTGGATTGTCTAGTAATGGCATACATTCTAATGGATATTCTCTTGTAAGAAAGCTAATTGAAATGCATTCTATAGATATATTTACAAAAGCTGAATTTGATAAAAACAAAACCCTTGCAGAAATTCTTATGATGCCAACATTGTTATATACCAAGGCATTTCTTACAGCTAATAAAAACCAAAAAGTTAAATCAATGAGCCACATTACAGGTGGTGGTTTAATTGATAATCCACCACGAGTCTTTAATAAAAATCTCACACTTAAATTTGATATGGAAAATTTTAGACTTCCTCCATTATTTGAATGGCTAAAAAATAAAGCCAATATATCGATGTTTGAGTTAGCCAAGACTTTTAATTGTGGGATTGGATTCTTAATTTTTGTAGAAAAAAAAGATGCTCAAACAATAATTAATGATTTAAATAGTACTGGTTATAACGCTTTTTTAATTGGATCTATGATTGAAAATAACTCAAATAGAAATATTATTTTTGATGGATGGAACTTTTGAGGAATTAGATTTTTTTACAATATCTATTTGTGTAAATGATTATATTAGTATTTGTTTCAATAAAAAAGGAAATGTAAATGGCAAACAAAATTGATAAAGAAACAAAAGAACATAAGTTGTTCTATGAAAATTTCTTAAAATTCACTACATACAGTACTATAATAATCATAGCTATTGTAGCGCTAATGGCAATTTTTTTGGTTTGAAATAAAGTTAGGCAACTAACTCTATATTAGCAAAAAAGAAAGATATCTCTATGTTAGCATTTTCCAAACTGTCAGAACCATGGACAGAATTAGCCTCAATACTCTCTGCAAATTCTTTTCTAATAGTACCTTCATTGGCTTCATCTGGATTAGTTGATCCCATAACAGCTCTGTTTGATTTAACAGCATTTTCACCTTCCAAAACTTGAACAACTACAGGACCTGAAATCATAAAGTCAACCAAGTCATTATAAAAAGGACGATCTTTATGAATTTCATAAAATTTTTCTGCCATAGTTCTGGTTAATTGCAGTCTTTTTTGTCCTATTATTTTTAGTCCAGCATCTTCAAATTTTGCATTAATTAAACCAGTTAAATTTCTTCTTGTAGCATCAGGCTTAATTATTGATAATGTTCTTTCAATAGACATAATTTATACTCCGAATTTAAGGTTGATATAATCACAAATAAAAATAATTATGACATTTATGTAATGTAGACATTTTAAAAATTTAAGATTGCTTAATTAAATGATATAACAATTTAACACCCCATCCTACACCACCAAAAGGAATAGCAGGTGTAGATTTATTTTGCCATGTAACTCCAGCTATATCTAAATGAGCCCATGGTGTTTTTTCTATGTGCCTTTTTAAAAAACATCCTGCAGTTATTGATCCAGCTCCAGGTCCTCCGATATTTTTCATGTCTGCAATCTCTGTTTTTATCAACTGATCATAATCTTCATCTAATGGCATCTCCCAAACTTTTTCACCTGTAATTTCACCAGAATTAAAAATAGCTTCGGAAACTTCTTTGTTATTAGAAAAAAGACCTGCCCTAATATTTCCTAATGCAACTATCATAGCGCCAGTTAATGTCGCGAAATTAATTATGAATTTAGGTTTATATTTTTTTTCTGTCCAGGAAAGTAGATCAGCTAGTACAAGTCTACCTTCTGCATCTGTGTTTAAAACTTCTATAGTTTGACCAGAAAATGATTTTATAACATCTCCAGGTCTCTGTGCATCACCATCTGGCATATTTTCAACAAGACCTATGACACCCAATAAATTATACTTTAACTTAGAAAGTGCTGCAGCTTCTATAATACCAGTTACTGTGGCAGCTCCGCCCATATCCCATTTCATATCTTCCATTGACTTTGCTGGTTTAAGAGAAAGTCCACCAGAATCGAAGCATACTCCCTTTCCTACAAAGGCCATTGGTTTAACTTCTTTTTTACCACCTAACCACTCCATAACTACTACTCTACTATCTTTTCTTGATCCACGACCAACTGCGAGTAGTGCTTCCATTCCTA
>QBXO01000077.1 GCA_003284565.1 SAR116 cluster bacterium AG-321-K23 | reverse complement strand
AATTGCAGAAATGGGAGCACAAACTAAATATCTTGCAGAATGGTATAGATATTTTGGGGGATTGGCAGATAAAGTGGAAGGATCCGTTCTCCCTTCTGATAAACCAGGAATATTTAATTTTACAAAATATGAACCTTTTGGTGTTGTTGGAATGATAACAGCATGGAATTCACCATTATTACTATTATCATGGAAGTTAGCTCCAGCACTTGCAGCTGGTAATACTGCTGTCGTTAAACCCTCTGAATTTACATCTGCATCAACTTTGGAATTTATGAAACTTATATCTGAAGCTGGTTTTCCTGACGGTGTAGTTAATTGCATTACAGGTATGGGTATTGATGTCGGACAACCACTTGTTGAACATAAACATGTTTCAAAAATTGCATTTACAGGCTCAGATGTTTCAGGACAGAAAATCTACGAAACTGCCGCCAAAAAAATAATGCCTGTATCTTTAGAACTCGGTGGTAAATCCCCTAATATTGTTTTTGAGGATGCTGATTTTGAGGCAGCCATAATGGGAGTGATTTCAGGGATTTTTGCAGCAACGGGTCAAACATGTATTGCTGGATCGCGTTTATTAGTTCAAGAGTCAATTTATGAAAAATTTGTTGAAAGGCTTGTTAAGGTTGCTAGCGAAGCGAAAATTGGAGACCCAATGTCTTTAGATACCCATGTTGGACCTGTTACAACACAACCTCAATTTGAGAAAATTATGAGCTATATAGATATTGCAAAATCAGAAGGCGCAAACTGTATTTTGGGAGGTAGAACATATACTGGGAAAGAGGCCAAAGGTAATAGATTCGTTGAACCAACTATTTTCACAGATGTAAGCAATGATATGAGAATTGCACAAGAAGAAGTTTTTGGACCGGTATTATCTATTATTCGATTTAAAGATGAAGAAGATGCTATAAAAATTGGTAATGACGTTATATTTGGTTTAGCTGCTGGAGTGTGGACAAATGATATTGGTAGAGCTTTAAGAATGTCCGATGCTTTAAGAGCAGGAACTGTTTGGGTAAATACTTATAGAGCTGTAAGTTTTATGTCTCCTTTTGGTGGGTATAAAAGATCCGGTAGAGGAAGAGAAAGTGGGCAAGAGTCTATTAAAGAGTTTTTACAAACAAAGTCAGTATGGATTGCAGAAAAAACATCAGTTTCAAATCCATTTATTATTAGATAGTTTTGTATTAGGAATAATATTTTATAATATCCATTTCTAATCTAATGAGGATAAATAAGTAATGGACTTCAGTGCTCAATCTAATATTTCATTCATAAAGCAAAAAATTGATGATTTAGAAAGAATGACTGATCAAGACAATCCATATACAAGAATTGTATTTAGCGAAAAGTTTTATGAAGCTAGGTCTTGGTTAAAAAGTGAATATCAGAAACTTGGTTTGAAAGTGTCTACAGATGAAGCTGGGAATCTGATTGGAATTTTAAATTCGAAAACTGACACTGATAAAGTTGTTATTATTGGATCACATATTGATACTGTACCTTCAGGTGGGAGATTTGACGGTATAGCTGGGGTTGTAGCTGCATTATGTGTGGTTAAATATATTAATGAAAATAACATTAACTTACCCTTTAATCTTGCTATTTATGACTACCTTGGAGAAGAATTAAATGATTGGAGTATTTCGTGTATAGGAACTCGGGGTTTGATAGGTGCGTTAAATGAGGACATCTTGTCTAGGAGTAATTCATCAGGAAATATTTTAAAAGATGAAATAGATAAAATTGGTGGAAACTCAAAATCACTTACTAAACCATTTTCTATGATTAAAAATATTGTTGCATGTTTAGAATTACATATTGAACAAGGTAAAGTTTTAGAGCAAAAAAAAATAGATATAGGCGTTGTGAGATCTATTCCTAGTATTTCTAGGTTTAGTGTAGAGGTAAATGGTCAAGCAGGTCATAGTGGGACTATTTTGATGGATCAACGGGCTGATGCTCTTGTGACTTCATCAGAAATTATCACTTTTGTGAATAAACTAGCTTTAAGATTATCAAAAGAAAGTAATCAACATTTCGTTTCAACTATTGGTAAAATTAATGTTCACCCTAATGCTGCAGCAATTATTCCAGGTAAAGTTGAAATGACCATAGATTTAAGAGCCTCAAGTAAAAGTTCTAGAGAACAATATATAAATGAATTAGAAAAACAAATTGATGCCATGAATCAAAATGGTTCATGTAAGATTGAAATGAGAAATATTGCTTTTGCACCCTATGTTGAAATGGATAAAGAGCTTGTAAAGTTATTTAAAATATCTTCTGATGAATGTGGCTTTTCAAATATTATAATGGATAGCGGAGCTGGTCATGATACTGCTCATTTATCAAGAGTTGCACCTGCCTCTATGATTTTTGTTCCATGTAAGGACGGTTTAAGTCACTGTCCTGAGGAATATGCAGAAATATCTGATATTTCAAAAGGTACAGCTGTGCTATTCAAAATGGTAGAAAAATTAGCTAGTTCGAGTCAGAACTAAATTGTA
>QBXO01000076.1 GCA_003284565.1 SAR116 cluster bacterium AG-321-K23 | reverse complement strand
TAAAAGTATTGCTTCAGCTATTGTAACTAATCCTATCAATAAATATATGATGCACGAAGCTGGATTTAATTTTGAAGGCCACACAGATTTTCTAGCAACACTATCTTCAAAAAAAAACAAACCAGCCATGATGTTAGTAACCAACGAACTCAAAACTTTACCTTTAACAATACATGTTCCATTAAAAAAGGTGCCTA
This sequence comes from SAR116 cluster bacterium AG-321-K23, assembly GCA_003284565.1. Classification (GTDB taxonomy): domain Bacteria; phylum Pseudomonadota; class Alphaproteobacteria; order Puniceispirillales; family Marisalimonadaceae; genus Marisalimonas. The sequence continues at coordinate 2,357 of QBXO01000076.1, read as the reverse complement.
ATTTAATTACTAAAGATCTAATTTGCTCAAATGTAAAAATTGCAGCGGAAGCTCTTAAAACTTATTTCAATATTAAACGTCCTTCTATAATAGTTACAGGATTAAATCCTCATGCTGGAGAAAATGGCGATTTTGGCGACGAAGAATTAAATATTATTAAACCAGCCATAGATGAACTAAGAAAGCTTGACAACATGTGTCTGTCTGGACCAATATCTGCAGACACTGCTTTTTCATTAATCAGAAGATCCAAATATGACTTAGCTGTGTGTATGTATCATGATCAAGCATTAATTCCAATTAAAACTCTAAATTTTAATCATGGTGTCAACGTAACATTAGGGTTGGATTTTATACGAACATCACCTGACCATGGAACTGGGTTTGACATAGCTGGTAAAAACATGGCTAACCCCGAAAGTCTCATTGCGGCAGTAAATCTTGCCTATGAAATGTGTGTTAACAAAAAAAATGCAAAATAAAATTGAAAATCTTCCAAATATTCAAGAAATATTAAAAAAAAATAATGTTAAAATTAATAAAGCTTTAGGCCAAAATTTTATATTTGATTTGAACATAACCGATAAAATTGTAAAAAAATCAGATCAATTTGCCTCAACTATAATAGAAATTGGATCTGGCCCAGGAAGTTTAACAAGGTCTATTTTAAAAAATAAATCTGCTGTAGTTTATGCAATTGATAAGGATATTCAATCTAAGGCAATGTTATCAGACCTTAAAATGATTTATAAAGATCGTCTAAATATAATCATTGATGATGCTTTATATTACCCTATATGGGAATTGGGTGACCCACCAAGACAAATAATAGCTAATTTACCTTATAACATAGGTACAAAAATGTTAGTGATGTGGTTAAAAAATATTCATAAATTTGACCTACTTACGTTAATGTTTCAAAAAGAAGTTGCTGATAGAATAATAGCAAAACCTGGTTCAAAAAATTATGGAAGATTATCAATTTTAACAAATTGGTTAACTCAAAGCTCAAAATTATTTGATATTCCCAGCAAAGCCTTCATCCCTAGACCTAAAGTTAATTCAACAGTCATTCAATTGAAGCCTCTTTCTAAACCAATTTTTGATGTATCGTTTGAATCTTTAGAGAAATTAACACATCTTGCGTTTAGTCAAAAAAGAAAAATGCTTAAGAGTAGTTTAAAATCAATTAATGGTGAAAAGATCTTGGAAGAATTAAATATCTCGTCAAACTTAAGACCAGAAAATTTATCTGTTATTAATTTTTGCAAAATAGCTAAAAAATCATTTGATTTTAATTCTTAAAGAAGTTTCTCTAATGTTTTTTTTAATAAATTTTGTCTATGTTTTCGAAGTCTTTCAGAAAATAAAATTAATTTGATTTGTTCTACTGCGTGTTTAATCTCTTTGTTAACTATTACAAAATCATATTCATTGTAATGACTTATTTCTTTTTTTGCTTCAGACATTCTTTTTATAAAGTTTTCCTTACTCTCGCTTGCTCTTTTACCCAGTCTACTCTCTAATTCTTTCATTGACGGTGGTAAAATAAAAACTTTTACAATATCTTGAGGTAAATGTTTTTCAATCTGTCTTGTTCCTTGCCAATCAATATCAACAATAACGTCAGTACCATTATTTATTTTTGAAACTACTTCATTTTTTAATGTGCCATATAAGTTACCAAAAACATTTGCATGTTCTAAAAATTCATTTTGTTTTATAAGTTTTTTAAATTCATATTCATTCTTAAAAAAGTAATGTTTACCGTGTATTTCTTCTTTTCTTTTTTTACGAGTAGTTACAGATACAGATAAATCAATACCATCGACCTCATCAATTAACTTTTTACATATAGTCGTTTTTCCAGCTCCTGAAGGAGAAGAAATAACAAGTACTATACCTTTGTTATTAATATTAGACATCATTTTTCCTCAGATTTTTTCTTTTTCCATAACTCAATATTTTTTTTGTGTAAACTATATGTTTCTGCAAATCTATGTCTACCATTCCCATCACTTACAAAATACAAATAATTAGTTTTTTTTAGATCTTTAATAGAATTTAATGCATTTTTACCTGGGTAAGAAATTGGCGTAGGAGGTAAGCCTACGAAATAATATGTGTTAAATAAGTTATTTGATTTCAACATTGTTTTTGTAATTTTTTTTCCATTAACTTTAAAACCATATGCAAGTGTCACGTCAGACTGAAGTTTCATTTTGTTTTTAAGTCTATTTATAAAAACACTTGCTACCAACTTACTATCTTCGAAATGGTTCGACTCCTTCTGAATTATAGAAGCAAGTATTAATAATTCATTTTTATTTTTTAAAATAAAATCCTTTGGTTTTTCT
>QBXO01000075.1 GCA_003284565.1 SAR116 cluster bacterium AG-321-K23 | reverse complement strand
GAAAAATTTAATTGGATTTTTTGGAATAATTCAAAAAAGTTATAATCAGTGCCTAAATTAATATATTTGGGCTTTCCCTTAATTTTTATCTTTTTTAGTTCTTCTTCACTAGTCATTATCAAGTTTTTTTGATCTTAAAATATCCATTATGTTTGATTTTATTTTAAAAATTTTTTCTTTTTCAAACGCTAAAGAGCCTCTTGTAACTGTAGCGATTCCTACATTTAAATCTTCAGATATTTCTCTTTGTTTTTTTCCTTGCATTAGCAACAGAAATATTTTTAAACGATTATCAAACTCCTTTAATTCCTTACTTGTAAAAAGAGCCTTAAGTAATAACTCCATGTTATGTATATCATTTGTGTTTGCAAATAATTTGGCAAGTAAATTTGTATTCATGTACTAGTACAATAAAAAGTTAATTAAAAAAGTTTAAGAGAAAAATTTTATATTAAATTTATTAGATAGCTTTTAGGTTTCCGGCAGAAACTTTACCGTCTTTACCGTCTTCAAGTTCATATTCAATTTTTTGATCAGGTTCAAGTGTAGTCATTCCTGCGGCCTGCACAGCGCTAATATGAACAAATACGTCCTTATCTCCCCCTTCAGGTTCAATGAAGCCGTAACCTTTAGTCGGGTTGAACCATTTGACTGTTCCTGTTGCCATTTTTTTTCCTTCTCTTAACTTTTGATAAATAATATCAAGAGCTTCTTGTTAGTAAATTATTTATTAAAAAACATGGCTTATACAATCATGAACTTAATAAACACTTAATTATATTTAAAATATTAAATTATAGCAAGATTCAAATAAAGTATCTGTTTATTTAATATTCTAGCTCTTGCGCTTTTATCAATGAGGTAACAACAGAATTAAATGGTGTCTTGATGTTATTTATTTCTCCCAAGGTAACAACCATTCCATTAATCGCATCAATTTCGCATTGTTTCTTTGCTTCAATGTCTTGAAGCATTGAAGGTTTAGAGTGCAAAAGTTTTTTGCCAAACTCTGTAATATACTCAACTGTATTTTCGAATGTAAAATTAACATTTTTCAAATCGCCCATTTTTCTTGCCTCTAATGCACATCCTTTAGCTATATCAAACATATATTCATTACTCATTACGTCACCGATAGTTTTTCTGAATATTGAGCAAGAACCACTCCATGCCACATTACAAATAAACTTTTCCCATATCAGTTGTTCTATATCAGCAAAAGCCTTTGCATTAAAACCAGCATCACCCCAAACCTTTACTAGCTTTTCTAATCTTGAAGTTATTCCTCCATTCATTTCACCTATTCTAATCATACTCATATTATTGTGATGTGCATGTCCAGGACCTTTCATTGCAGCTCCAAAACCTTGAGCCACACCTAAAAGAATATTATTTGTAGGCATATATTTAGCAATTCTTTCTCCTGCACCAAGTCCATTTTGAATAGTTAAAATTAATGAGTTTTCATTAGTGATTTTACTTAACTTTGATGCTACTGATCCAACTCCGGAAGCTTTTGTTGCAATTATAAATAACTCATACCCCTTAGCATCTTCAATGTTTCTTGATACATTAATATTTTTAACAACATTGTCACCACTAAAACCAGACACTCTTAATCCACCTTTTTTTATAGCTTCAAGGTGTTCTTCCCATATATCAATTACTAAAACCTCATGATTATTTTTTGAGAGAAAAGATGCATATATCGATCCCATTGCACCTGCACCAATTACTGCTATTTTCATTTTTTATACTCCCTTATTGCCTAATAAAAGTTCCGTTATTTAATTCGGTAATAGCTTGTTTAATTTCTTCGTTTGTATTCATAACAATTGGTCCGTGCCACGCAACAGGTTCTTCAATTGGATTTCCAGAAACTAAAAGAAATCTTACACCATTATTCCCTGAAAGAAGTTTTATTTCATTACCTTTATCAAAAGTAATTAAGGTCTTGTTACCACTCATATCCCTTATTGTGTACTCGTTATTATTTATTGATTTCTCTATTTTTATCCCTTTAGGATCAGAAGAATAATCAAACTTTGCAGCGCCTTCAAAAATGTATGCAAAACAATTATCATAGGTTGAAATTGGAAAACTTTTAATTTTATTTGGAGGCACATAGATGTCAAAATATTGAGGGTTTGAGGCTATTCCTTTAATTATACCCTTATATCCCTTATAATCTCCTATAATAATTTTAATAATTGTTCCATCGTCCTCATTAATAACTTTGATATCCCTTGATTTAATATCCTGATATTTTGGGTTTGTCATTTTAAGACTTGAAGGTAAGTTTGCCCATAATTGAAAACCATGCATTTCACCTTTGATATTGCCTTTAGGCATTTCTTGGTGAAGTATTCCTGAACCAGCTGTCATCCATTGAACATCACCATCAGACAATTCTCCTGAATTACCTAAACTATCTTTATGTTCTACTGTACCTTTTAGAATATAAGTTATGGTTTCTATTCCTCTATGAGGGTGCCATGGAAAACCCATTTGATAATCTCTAGGATCATTATTTCTGAAATCATCTAGTAATAGAAATGGATCAAATTCACTTGTGGTACCAAATCCAAAAGCTCTATCCAACCTGACGCCTGCACCTTCAAGAACAGATCTTGAAAGTTTTTTATTTATAATTGGTCTCATAGACATGAAATTTCCTCTTACAAAATTATAAATTAAATTTATGTTTTGTTTTTTTATTCTAGATACTTATAAATCAAAA
>QBXO01000074.1 GCA_003284565.1 SAR116 cluster bacterium AG-321-K23 | reverse complement strand
CTCAACCCTATAATAAATTAGTGTTGGTAAATTTACCCCTACTCCAAAAAGTTCAAAAGTATATTAGGTATGGTTGTTACTTTATTATTTTTTTATTGTTGATTTTTATTTGGATTAGATTTTCTTATGTGATTCATTTTTAGAAAAAATATAAAGTTCCAAGAATTAACAAAACCCAGCAAAAAGTTTCAATACTCACAACTTTATAAAATAATTTAAGTCCTTTTCTCATTTAAAATTTTCTTGTCTCTATTTTGGCAAATATAAAATATTTATAATAAAAGGTACTAAAATTGCATTTATTTTGGAAGTAATTTTCCTCCCTTAAATTGTAAGATAGTCTTCGGACTATCTTTACATTTTACTTATATTTTTTGGTTTGCTCTAAAACGACACCATATAAGAACTATGAGAGTCAGAACTAAGGATTGTTTTAAGTGTTATGAACCAAAAGAAGTTCTTTATCGATGTAGATATAAAGAACTAAAGGATTGGGTGTTTCTATGCGGAAAGTGTCTGCAAGAAGTCAAAACTGCATTTGTAGAAAGTTATCAATATGGTGGCACTTGGAAGAGCAAGAAGAAATAAACTATTTTACTCTGTGCAGCAGTTAACTGTCTCACCACAGCATCCATCACTGCAACAACTACTACTACACTCACCAGTGTTGCAACCATCACTACAACAACCATCTGCACAACAAGTATCTTTGCAACAAGTATCTATTTTATCTGACAAATCATTCATTACAGAACTCCCATGTCAATAGTTACGACTATAAAATTTTATTATATAGAGGTAATTCTAAATTAGAAAGTTTTAATCTACATCCTATATTTCTTTTGATGTTTTTAATCTGACTAATAAATCTAATTCTTACACTTCTGATATCTCTAATACGTTTATAACAAATAGAAACCCACTCTTTATGATGTCCATATTTACACCTCCATAAAGTCTTGAATGGGTATTCACATTTACTACAGAAACAACTCATTTTTAAATACCTATCCCCTAATTTTCTAATCACTAATCATAATCTATGAATGCAATAAGTATCAATTCAAAAACACCCCCAACTTAAAACTGAAATGCGAAACCTAATCTATAAACCACCATAGTGTTCATGGAGAAATAGAAATTACTCTTTACCTTCAAAGAATATTTTGATTAGACTGTAATTATGGATAAAAAAAATGAAATTTCTTGTTCATGTGGTTCATGCCAATTATTTCTAAATGACCCATTACCTAAATATTCTGTAATGTGTGCATGTGAAGATTGTAGGCAGGCATTGCGATGGGCAGAGATAAATGGGGGTAAAAAACCTAAAGATATACTCTATTCTGTATATTTCCGTTCAGATATTCAAAGTTATAATGGTATTGAGAATATGATTGCAACTCAACTAAGAGGCGATGCAAGTTCAACGAGGATATATTGTAAGAATTGTTTTTCTTGTTTTGCCGTTGACCATATCAACTATCAAAATAATGTGTTTATGATTCAACCTGATTATTGTAAGCAGAATTATAACTTGCAAATACCACCATTAGCAGTCCTTAATTTACAAGATTATCCGGGAGAATTTGCTGAACTAGACTCTGATACTATTCCTGTTTTTCATTCAAGAAAATATCCTCAAGAGAGAAAAAGATTTTTATCCATTGAACCAATATCTGAATATCTTACCCCACCAAAAATTCCTGCTGAAGGAATAACAATAAGAGAACTTATCAAAAAAATTGGAAAAATTAGAGTATTGGATTTAATTAGAGGTGATAATCTAGATGAACTACAGAATGAATAAGTTAATTCTTAAGCAGGAGGTTTTGGACGCGTATGAGTATAATTATTTAAGATAAAAGAATGCATATATTAGTTAACATAATTTCATTGCTATTTATTATAATGATTCCAAACATTGTAAATGCTAAAACCATACAAATTGAATTCACGGAAGATGATACATTTAGTAAAGAGATTGCTTATATTGATGTAGGAGACACTATAGAGTGGTTACCCAAAAATGAGGGTCATAATGTTGAGTTTCTTGGGGGTCCTAATATGAGTTCTCTCCCAGAGAGTTCAGAAGTTGATGCTTTTCACTCAATCACTTTTGATGCATCTGGAGTATACTTATACCATTGTGAACCACATGGTAACATGGGAATGTTGGGTTTAGTTATTGTAGGGAATGATTTACATAATTTAAAAGAAATAGAAAAAATAAAACTTTCTAGCACTGCAGAAGCAATTCTGCAAAAATTAATTATATCTGCAAAATAATCAATCAATTGAAATATAATTTGTACTAATAATATTAGTTATTAAGATTAATTTATAACAATAAACTAATTGGAGGGAGTTAATTAATGGAAATGTTTTTAGTTGCAAAATTTACTTGCACTTATGATGAGTGGAAATCTGTATATGATGGAGATTTAGAGTTAAGAAGACAGTTTATGAAAGATGATATAGTTGGAAAAGTTGACGAAAACACTGCAATGATAAAAGCAACGATAACTGACCCAGAAAAAATGGAAAAGGTTATGTCCGAAAGAATTCCGGAAATAGCGCCTAAACTAGGTCTAGAACATGAGATTTATACTTTGACTAAAATGGATAATAACTAAATATGTTTTATTATAAAAATAACACTCACTCCAACTCTTAAGTCTTAGAACCCAAATCTAATCTATAAACCACAATAGTATACAGTGAGAAATATTAATTAATTACCCTTAAAACTGACACAGTAAGTCAGTAATTTGTATAA
>QBXO01000073.1 GCA_003284565.1 SAR116 cluster bacterium AG-321-K23 | reverse complement strand
ATTTGTTTGGAAACCAATTTAATATTTCAGGAAATCCAGAAAATGTAAACAAAGCCAAATTGATTATCTCAAACATATACCATAAATTATCTCTAGAGAAATTAGATATTTCTGAGTTTAATTTTTCAAATTTTGAAACCGAATTAAGAATGATAAATGGTTCGCCTTATAAACCTACATCAATTCTAAAAAGTAACCAAGATGAAGACTTAAAATTTGAAACCTGGAAAAAAACGATTATACCAAAAAGTATTGGACAAAAAAAATATTTTGAAGCTCTAAATAATTTTGAGTTAGTTTTTGGTCTTGGACCAGCTGGCACTGGTAAATCATATCTCGCAGTCGCGAAAGGTATTAACATGTTAAAAAAAGGTCTTATTGAAAAGATTATTTTAACAAGACCAGCTGTTGAGGCAGGAGAAAGGCTTGGTTTCTTACCAGGTGATATGAAAGAAAAAATAGATCCTTATCTTAGACCTATCTACGACGCATTAAATGAAATGATGCCACCAGATAAAGTTGAAAAAAAAATTCAATCTGGCGAAATAGAAATAGCACCTTTGGCATTTATGAGAGGTAGAACGTTTACAAACTCTTTTGTAATAGTAGATGAAGCTCAAAACACTACTTCAATTCAAATGAAAATGGTTTTAACTCGAATTGGAGAAGGATCTAGAATGGTAATCAATGGTGATTTAAGTCAAATTGATTTGCCTGTAGGACAAATTTCTGGATTAAGTCAATCAAAAACAATACTTAGGAAAATTCAAGATATTAAGATAATAAACTTGGATGCTAGTGACGTAATACGACATCCAATTGTTGCTAAGATTATAAAAGCATATGATAACTTTAATAATAATTAATATTTAAACAATATTCATGAACATAGCTGAAATAGATTATAGGATCTGGGAAAATGAAATTTTCGTTATTGAGTCTACAATAACTGTTTCGTTGTGGGATGAAATATTGATTAAGGAATTTCATGAAAAATTAAGTAAGATTTTATATGAAATTTATGAGCGTACTGGTTTAATTTCCTCTAACTCAAAAACTTTAATATCAATTTCTTTTTCTGAAGATAAAAAAATTATAGAACTTAATAATTGCTTTAGACAAAAACAGTCAGCTACAAATGTACTGTCTTTTCCTTCTAATAATATATTTAAGGGTCAATTATTTTTAGGCGACATAATTTTTTCAATTGAAACTATTCAAAGAGAAGCAAATAGAGATAATAAAAGTTTAGCAAATCATCTAATACATTTATTTATTCATGCAGTTTTACATTTATTAGGTTATAACCATGAAACAGAACAACAAGCAAAAAAGATGGAAGATCTGGAGGTCGAAATATTAAGAAATCTTAGAATAGACAATCCATACAAATAAATTAATAATATTTTTAGATAATGAAAAAATAAAAAGATGAAAATTAGTTTTCCAAGTTTTTTTAAAAAAACAAAAAATAATTATAAAGATAAAAATCTTGATAAAGAATTAGAGCAATTTGTTGCCAAGAGAATAAATGCAGATGATTCTAATGGTAAAAAGTTGAGCCATGAAAATGAATTATTAAAAAATCTTGCGGGTTTAAGAGGTATCACAGCTTCGGATGTTATGGTTCCAAGAATTGATATTGTTTCTGTGGCAATGTCCGACGATTTTAATGAAATTGTCAAACAGCTAATCAAGACTAATCATAGTAGAGTGCCAGTAAGAAATGAGAGTTTAGACGACATAGTAGGTATTCTCCACATAAAAGATGTCTTGGCTAACTTATTTTTAAAGGAAAAACAAGATATTAAGGTATTACTAAAAAAACCAATTTTTGTGTCTCCATCAATAAGTCTTTTAGACTTGCTTTATGAAATGAGAGTAAAAAGACGTCACTTAGCTCTAGTTGTAGACGAATATGGAGGAATTGATGGATTGGTAACCATAGAAGATCTAGTTGAAGAGCTTGTTGGAGAGATTGAAGATGAACACGATTTATCTTCAGTATGTAGATTAGAAAAAGTTAAAGATGGATCAATGATTGTTGAAGCAAGAATAACCATTGACTTAATTGAAGGTTTAATATCATCAATACGAAGCGAAGATTTAAATAATGAAATTGATACTTTAGGAGGCTTTATTATTAGTATAGCAGGAAGAGTTCCTGTAAAAGGCGAAGTAATAAGGTATTCTCCTTCAGGGTTGAAGTTTGAAATTCTAGAGGCGGATCCTAGGAAAGTTATTTTAGTTAAAATAATAGGCCTTAATAATAGGACACTCTCCAATAAACTAAAATTATAAATTTATAAATGAACAAATTTAGTAATTCACCAATATTTCATTATATGACTCTATATATTGCTGGGGCTATCGCAACATTTTCAAATCCACCTTTTTCAATTCTTCCGCTAATTTTTGGTATTGGTTTTGGTATTTACAGAATTAATTTTTTATCTTCAATGACAAAAATTTTTTTATCTGCTTGGTTTTTAGGATTTGGCTGGTTTTCTTTTGGTTTATATTGGATTGGTTCAGCTTTTTTTGCAGCGGACACTTATCATATTTTTTTGATGCCTATTGCTATTATACTTTTGCCCAGCTTATTAGCAGGTTTTTGGGGGAGTGCTTTTGTATGTGCTAAACTAGTAAGTAGAAACACAAAATTTTCAATTTTATATATAATTGTTTTTTTATCTTTGTTTGAATTTTTAAGAGCCCAACTATTTACTGGTTTTCCGTGGTTGATGCCGTCTATGATATTTTCATCAAATATTTATTTAATTCAAATATTTTCATTTATTGGAAGTTTTTCAACAAACATAATAGTTTTAATAATTAGTATTTTGCCATTTTTTTTATTTTCAAACTTTAAAGGAAAAAATGTTTTATTA
>QBXO01000072.1 GCA_003284565.1 SAR116 cluster bacterium AG-321-K23 | reverse complement strand
TTAACTTAAGAAGTTGGAATTATTTGTGAAAAGAAAATTAAAAATTGAAAAAATTATTTCAGAAAGTTATGACCCATATTTTTATTCCGTTATAGATGTTTCTGAACAACACAGAGGACACCAAAATTTTAAAGAGAATATTGAGAGTCACTTTGAAATAATTGTTGTTTCAGATAAGTTTACAGACATTAAAAGAATTGATAGACATAGGATGGTTAATTATAGCTTAAAAAATGAATTTTGTTCTGATCTTCATTCAGCAATAATAAAAACTTACACAATTGAAGAATATAAAAACATTTAATTTATATTTTTTATACCTAATTCATTCCACAAACGTAGTTGTGAAATAAAATTAGATTTTTTTTGTAGTATTCTAAATCTAATGTCAAAAAACCTAAATTCTTGTCCAGGTTCTGGTATTGTTTTTGATTCATATAGTATTAAGCCTGCAATAGTATTCGCATTTTGATCAGGCAATGACCATCCAAGAGATCGATTAATGTCTCTAATTGTTACTGAACCATCTACGATAAAAGACCCATCTGGTTGAGGTTTAAGGCCCTTTACCTTTAGATCAGTTTCATCGTCAATTTCTCCAACAATTTCTTCTAAAATATCTTCAAGCGTTACTATTCCTCTGAAATCACCATATTCATCTACCACAACCGCAAAGTGCTCTCTTCTTGTTTTAAATATCTCAAGTTGATCAAATAACAATGTTGTTTCTGGCGCAAAGTATGGTTGTATCATTAATTCAGATAAATTTATTGAATTCACATTTTTAAAGCTCCTTCTTCTTAAATATCTAAATAATTCTTTTGCGTGCAAAATACCGATTATATTATCTGGATTTCCTGAATAAATTGGTATTCGTGTAAAGGGACTCTCCCCTACAACCTTAAAGATTAATTCAGGATCTTCTTCATAGTCTATCATAGTAACTGCACCTCTATGAGTCATAACAGCTTCTATTGTCACATCATCCATGTCTAGCATACTTGACATCATTTTACCACGTTCTCTCCCGCGACTTTCATTTCCGGCATGCAATCTGATCATTCCCCTTAGTTCTTCAGTTTTAGCTTCTTCATCTTCTATAATTGGTCCAGAAACAATTTTTGCAAAACGTTCTGTAATAAATGTTGCGGGTGTTAAAATAAATATGAAGAAATTGATAATTGGAGCAACACCTAAAGCAACTTGATCAGCGTGGCTAAACGCATAAGTCTTTGGAATAACTTCTGCAAAAATTACAAGAACAATTGTTAATAATATTGTAACAAAAATAAGATCAAATTCTCCAAAATAAATTATCGCAAAACTTGTTGCATATACTGAAGCAACGATATTAACTAAATTATTCCCAATTAAAATAGTGCTAATCATTTTTTCTTTTTTGGCTAAAATTTTTTCTATAGTTAAAGCTCTTCTATTTCCTTGAAGAGCTAATTCATGAATTCTTGCTTCTGATACGGCTGTTAAAGCAGTCTCTGAACTTGAAAAAAAACCTGACAAAATTATTAACAAAAGTACATTGCATAAAAAAATAAATAAATCTGGCATTAAATCTCTTCGTCTAAAAATTTTGTTAAAACACTAATATCCATATTACTTTTGATAAAAGATTTCCCAATCCCCTCATTTAGTATGAAAGTTAATTGATTGTTTTTGTTTTTTTTGTCATACCTAAATTTGTCTAGCATTTTTGCGGTAGTTATTGAAATATTTATATCATTAAGAGATGTAGGAAGTTTTAGGTTTTTTAAAAGATTAATTACTCTTATTGTTTCAACTTGAGAACAAAAGCCCATTATATTTGAAAGTTTAAATGCAAGGCAAATTCCTACTGATACTGCCTCTCCATGAACTATAGTTCCATCATATTTCCCATATGACTCAATTGCATGACCAAAAGTATGACCAAGATTTAAAAGTGCTCTTTCTCCATTTTCTTTTTCATCCTTTTCAATTATATCTGATTTAATGTTACAAGACATACAAATTATATTTTTTAACATTGATTGATCATAATTTAGAATTTCTTGATAATTTTTTTCTAAATAATTGAAAAAATTAACATCTTTGATAAGGCCATATTTAATTATTTCTACCATACCAGCTAAAAATTCTCTTTTGGAAAGAGTTTTTAACATATTTATATCAGCTATTACTGCAATTGGTTGGTGGAATGATCCAATTAGATTTTTTCCTTCACTTGAGTTAATACCTGTTTTACCACCAACTGAGCTATCTACTTGAGATAATAGAGTTGTTGGAATTTGAATATAATCTAAACCTCTCAAAAGTATTGAAGCCGCAAAACCGGCTATATCTCCAATTACCCCTCCACCAAATGCAATTATCAGACTGTCTCTACTAATTTTAAAAGATAAGGATTTTTCTAAGATAAAATTTAATTGAGATATATTTTTTGTTTTATCGCCTCCAGGAATACCTATGAAATTTACTGTCTCTGATAAATGTTGAATTATTTTTACAAAATTTACAAAATCATGGTTATTTTTTTTCTCTAGTGAAAAAAAATTATCATGGATTAATATTACTTTACGGTTTTGTACAAATGGTTTTATTATTTTCTCAGAGTTAGATAATAAATTATTCCCTACAAATATAGGATAAGATAAATTGTTTAACTTTTTGGTCAAAGAAACATTGATGATTGCCGGTTTCATTTTATTTTTTTTTACATAATATTAAGTTGATAATTTTTTCAGTAATCTGATTTTGTGAAAGTTTGTTAGTATTAAATTGATGATGACAAAGGTGATAAAATTTTTCTCTTTTTTTTAAAAGTTTTTCAATGGCATCTCTTGTATTTCCTTTTATCATTGGTCTCTTTGAGCCATCTCCAACTCTTTGAACTAAAATATTAAGAGGGGTATTTAGCCAAATTA
>QBXO01000071.1 GCA_003284565.1 SAR116 cluster bacterium AG-321-K23 | reverse complement strand
GCTAGAGGTGAACTTCATTGTGTTGGGGCAACCACCTTGGATGAATATAGAAACTACATTGAAAAGGATAAGGCCTTAGAGAGACGTTTCCAACAAGTTTACATAGATGAACCAGATATAGAAAACTCTATATCCATGATGAGAGGTCTAAAAGAAAAATATGAGTTATTTCACGGTATAACTATTACAGATAAAGCACTTTCAGCGTCAGTAACTTTATCTTCAAGATATATTAATGACAGACATTTACCAGACAAAGCAATTGATCTTATAGATGAAGCAGCTAGTAGAAAAAGAATTGAAATTGACTCTAAGCCTGACGCTCTTGATGAAATAGATAGAAGAATTATGCAATTAGAAATAGAGAAAAAAGTTTTAAAAAAAGAAAATAATAAAATATCAGATGATAGATTGTCAAAAGTCGAAAATGAATTAAGACATCTAAAGTTGACATCTAAAGATCAAACTGAAAAATGGAAGTTAAGTAAAAGAATTCTCGACGAAGAGCAACAGAAGAAAATCAACCTAGAAAATGCAAGAAATCAGTTAGAAATTGAAAAAAGAAATGGAAATTGGGAAAAGGCAGGTGAACTGTCATATCAAATAATTCCAAACTTAGAAAATAATATTTCTAAAATTGAAAATACAGACAATTTGTTGAACACCACTGTTTCTGAAGAAGATGTGGCTTTCGTTGTATCCAAATGGACAGGAATACCAGTAGAAAAGATGATGGAGTATGAACGTGTTAAATTACTGAGAATAGAAAGTGAGCTTAAAAAATTAATTGTGGGTCAAGATCATGTTTTATCTTCAATCTCTAAAACAATTATTCGTTCAAGAGCAGGCTTAAGTGATCCATCTAGTCCATTAGGAACTTTTATGTTTTTAGGATCTACTGGGATTGGTAAAACGGAAACTGCTAAATCTTTAGCTCAAATTTTATTTAATGAAGCTGATACTCTAACAAGAATAGATATGTCTGAATATATGGAAAAACACTCAGTATCTAGATTGATTGGTGCTCCTCCTGGTTATATTGGCTATGATGAAGGAGGGACGTTAACTGAAGCGGTCAGGCGTAGACCTTACAGAATTATACTATTTGACGAAATTGAAAAAGCGCATTCAGATGTTTTAAATTTACTTTTGCAAGTTATGGATGATGGAAGGCTAACTGATAGTCGTGGAAAGACTGTTGATTTTACAAACACTATCATAATAATGACGAGTAATATTGGAGCACAGCACTTTAAATCTAGCATAGACTTTGGTTTGAAAACTGAAAAAAACAATTTTATAAAAAAAGAAATTATGAGTTCAGTGAAGTCAATATTTAGCCCTGAATTTTTAAATAGATTAGACGAAATATTGTTTTTCTCAAAATTAGGAAAATCTCACATCAGTAAAATTGTCGAAATACAATTAGACAAATTGAGGGAAAGACTTTCAAATAACAATATTTTTATTGAGTGGAATTTAAAGGTTAATAATTTTTTAGCCTTAACTGGTTATGATCCAGAATATGGTGCTAGACCAATTAAAAGAGAAATAAGGAATGTTATTGAGGATAAAGTAAGTGAGTTAATAATAAATAACGAACTTAAAGACGGTAACACACTTTTTTTAGATGTAGTTGATAACAAAATTGATATAAGAGTAAAATAATCAATTTACATTTAATATTTTTGAAAAATTATGATTGTTTATAACTAACTTGTTATCACGATAAGATTTATCAAGTGCAATTTTTTGTTTAAGTATCTTTTCAACGTGGCTTTTGTAACTATTAATATCTGCTTCAGAAATATTTTTTCCTGCAGGTAACTTAATCTTCATAGGATTAACTTGTATGTTATTTTTTATAACTTCATAATGTAAATGTGGTCCAGTTGATCTTCCAGTTGTTCCTACATAGCCTATTATTTTACCTTGTAAAACCCTTTTCCCAATCCTAACATTTTTATGAAATCCAGATAAGTGTGCATAAGCAGTTTTGTATGTTCCTGTATGTCTAATTCTAACATATTTACCATATGATCCATTCCATCCTGCTTTTTCTATAATTCCGTCTCCAGCAGCAAAAATTGGAGTTCCGGAAGGTGCTGCAAAGTCAAGTCCTCTATGCATTTTTGTATAGCCTAGGATAGGATGTTTTCTGTTACCATATCTGCTTGATAACCTTGCACCATTTATTGGTGTTTTCATTATCGTTCTTTTTGATGACTTTCCATTTTCATCATAATATTGTGGAAAACCAAATTGATCCTTATAATTAAAAAAATTTAACTTATTTCCAGATAAATTCATAGAAACATACTTTATTGGTTTGGTTTGAGTAACTAAATCACTTAAAATATCAATTTCTTTTGTAAATAAAACTTCAAAACTGTCACCAGAACGAATTTCTCTTTGAAAATCAACTGAGAAGCCAAGTAAGCTTATCATTTCTAACAATGTGTTTTCAGGAATTCCTGATTTGAGGGCAGAAACATATAAATTATTCTTAATCACACCTTTAATTAGTGTTTCTTCCATTCTAGTAGGTCTTAAAAATATTTGTGATTTATAATTATTTTTAACATCTTGCCATACAAAAATATCTTTAGTTTTGTTATAGTTTAATTTTAATGCTCCTCCAGTAAGGCTTGAGGGAATTGAGTAATGTATAATCATTCCAACAGGCAAAGAACTAAGTATTTTCGAACCTGTTTGGAGCTTACTTATTGTATTTATAATCTTACTGATTTGATAATTTTTAAAATTAATTCTTGTTAGTGCAGACACAAGAGTTTCATCTTTTTTGAGTTTTGTTTTTTTAACATTAATAACTGGCATTGCACCAACTTTTTGTACTAAATTAAAAATTGTGTCAGCTGATTCTTTAAGATTAAACAGGTTTGGTGGTCTTTTTATAGGAATATTTCTTGAATTATTTTTTACGGGAGTTGAATTAGCTTTTTTAGTATAAAAACAAAACATCAACAGGCTAAACAAACCTAATAAAGTAAGAAAATGGTATAACAACTTAATATTAAATACTTTTTTCATAATGAAAGCGATATTGGCTTCATTA
>QBXO01000070.1 GCA_003284565.1 SAR116 cluster bacterium AG-321-K23 | reverse complement strand
ACAATTCCTTCATTGTCATTTTTAACTATAACTGGATTTATCTCAGCTTCTTTAATTTCTTTGACAAAGGCAAATTTTGAAATTTTCACTATTGCGGTAGCAATAGTATTTATATTAGCTTGAGGAAGTCCTCTATATCCAGTTATGGTGACAAGACTTTTAACTTCCTTTATCATTTTTTTAGCTTCTGTGATATCAACTGGAGCTATCCTTATTGATTTATCATCATATATCTCTGATAAAATACCACCAGAACCTATTACAACAATTGGTCCAACTAATTCATCAACTCTGTAACCCAAAATTATTTCAGAAATACCTTTTTCCATTTTTTGAATAAGAAATTTTTTATCACTACTATCTATTTTTAATTTATTAAATACATCTGATAACTTTTTGAAACTAACCTTCAACTCTTCTAAATTTTTTATATTTAACTCAACTCCACCAGTTTCTGTTTTATGAAGTATCTGACTTGATAAAACTTTCATTGCTAGAGGAAAACCAATTTGGGAACTATATTCTATTGCTTGTTTTTCGTTCACACTCACTTTGTAATTTACAGTTTCAATTCCAATTTCTTTAAAGATTTCTAAAGATTCTTCCTCAGATAAATTCTTGGATATATTTTTCTTTAGTTTTTTTGAAATTTTACTTAAATCATTTTTTAAAATTTTTGTTTTTACTGGATTTTTAGTATTTAAAAAGGTTTTTACACTTTCCGCACAAGACTCAGGCGTTCTAAAACAAGCAATATTATTTTGTTGGAGTAAAATTAGAGCCTCTGGAGCATCAGGAGCGACATACACAGCTAAAGGCTTCTTGTAATTAGCCCATTTTATTAAAGGCTCAACTGCTTGTTCTGGCCTAAATTTAGCAGAAGAGCCAACAACCATTACAACTATATCGCAATTTTTATTTTGCATCATCTGACTAATTACTTCTGTAACAATTTCTGGTTTTGTCCCAGCAATGGTCAAATCAACTAATTTATTGTTGTTATATGGAATATTATTGTCTTGCATAATTTTCTGTATTGGCAGACCAGGATCTACTATTTCAATATCACTGCCTGATAGGTTTTCTACTACCATAGCACCCCCACCACCAGTTGTAGTAACTATACCCACTCGTTTGGATTCAGATTTTTTCTTATTTCTAAATAAATTAGGAATTTCGATTAATGTTTCAAAAATTTCTACTCTAGCAATACCATGATAATTTATGAATGCGTTGAACGCATCATCATTTCCTGCAATTGCACCTGTATGAGATTTAGCTAATTCTTTACCTAATTCAGACTTTCCAAGTTTGTAACATATAATTTGTTTTCCAGCTGCATGTGCCATTTTAGACATCTCTGCTACTTCATTACTGTTTCTTAAAGTTTCTAAAAATAATATTATGGTTTCGGTGTTTGGGTCATTAACTAACATTTTACCAATCTCTCCAACGGAGAGATCTGACTCATTTCCAACAGAAACCAATTTAGAAAAACCAACACCTCGAGAGTGACCATGAGCCAATAAGGCTCCAATAAGACTTCCACTCTGAGAAATTACACTAAGACTTCCCTTCTTTAAATCTTGAAGTTCAAGCATAGCATTTGCGCTTAAAATGATATTATCTGAGATATTTATAAGACCAATGCTATTTGGCCCTAATATTCTTAAATCACCTTTTTTTGCTATTTTAAAAATATATTTTTCTAACTCATTACCTTCAGATCCAGATTCACTGAAACCTCCAGATAAAATCGTAGCACATCTAACATTTATTGAGATAGCATCTTTTATAGACTCAATAGTTTTATTACCATCCACAGCAATAAAAATATGATCAACTTGTTCATTAATTGATTTTAAATTTGGATAACATTTTAATCCAAAAATTTCTTCCCTATTTGGATTTACAGGAAATATTTTTCCTTCATAGCCATGCGAAACTAAAAATCTTTGTGCTCGTGAACTAGTTTTTTTTGGGATCAGCAGAAGCACCTATTATTGCAACTGATTTTGGGGTTAAAAAAGATTGGGTTAAAGAAATATCTATCATATTTATAAGATCATTTATTTGGCCTTTGAGAAAATCTCCTTTCAAAGATATCTTCAGCTATTCTATTTTTCATCATTTCAGTTGATCCACCTGCAATTTGCCATCCTCTAGATTTTCTGAAGCAGTATTCAACTAGTGACTCCTGTGAATAACCTGTACCGCCCATGACTTGCATTGCCTCATTACTAATTTCAAATCCTGCTTTATTACAAAATGCTTTGGCAATTGATGTTTCTATAGAAGAAGGGAAACCTCTATCTGCATTTATTGCAGCTCTGTATAATAATAATCTGCCAGCTTCGATTTGAATTTTCATATCGGAAAACTTCCACTGAATTCCTTGAAATTCACAAATGTTCTTTCCAAATTGCTCTCTAGTTAAAGCATATTCTTTAGCAATATTAAAAGCAAACTCTCCTAATGCAAGAGATCTAGCAGAGTTTCCAATTCTTTCTGCATTAAACCCTGAAATTTGTTTTTTAAATCCTCCAGGTCCTAATAAAACATTTTCTTCAGGGATATAAACATTATCAAAATATAACGTACACCATTCTTCACCATTGGTATATTTTGACGACTTTCCTTTAGAAAAACCTGGCATTGATGTATCCATAATGACTGACCCAATACCATTTATTCCTTCATGATATCTTACATATATCAAAAAAATATCGGCATCTGGTGAATTACTAGTAAAGACTTTGCTTCCAGAAACTCTAAACCCAGTGCCATCTTGAGTAGCCTTTGTAGTTAAATCAGTTAATGATGAACCAGCATTAGGCTCCGTCATTCCTAAACCAATCACCATGTCTCCATTCAACAATTTTTTTAAATATTTTTCTTTTTGGTAATTAGTTGCATACTCTGCAAATGTTCTTATGGGTCCAAAGCTTCCTGCTTGTATTACGTCTGCACTTCTAGGGCAAATTAATGCAACTTGCTCTATTGCAAGAACAGCATCTATTAACTTACCTCCCTGGCCTCCATCTTTTTCAGAAAGTGTTATTCCCATCAAACCATTATTAGAAAATAATTTTGCAATGTCTTTAGGAAATAAAGGATCATGAGCACGTTTGAGATTATCTTCTTTTAAATATTTTTCT
>QBXO01000069.1 GCA_003284565.1 SAR116 cluster bacterium AG-321-K23 | reverse complement strand
TAATGAAAATAATTTTTTTTTATTGAAAAAACCATTTAAATTGAAAACTCTTATTCATTATTTATACAACATAAAAACTGACGAAAGTTTAGATATTTCCAATAAATTTTTAATGAAACATTTAATTTTTTACCCATCCAAAAAAATTGTTTCTAACGTAGAAACAAAACACATAGAACACTTAACTGAAAAAGAGAACAATCTTTTAACTTACCTATATAATAAAAAGAATATAGAAATTTTAAAAAAAGATTTGCTAATTAATATTTGGGGAGTTTCAGACGAAATTAATACACACACTTTGGAAACCCATATTTATAGATTAAGACAAAAATTAAATAAATTAGACTTAAACTTATCATTTTCCTTAATTAACAAGAACGGTTTATATTGTCTAAAATATAAAGCTAAATAAAATTTTAACTTAAATGGAGCAAAAATTGAATAAAGATATTTTTAAAGAACCATTTGATAATAACTTTTTTTTAAATCATTTTGGAAAGCAATACTTACATAAACAAAACATAATAAATAATGTCAAAGATATAGTAAGTCTAGAAATTCTTGATGATATGCTTTCAAAATCTAATATTTGGAATAACCATAATTTTATAATGATGTTAGATCAAAAAAAAATTAGTTATAATGATTATTCATCTGTTAGTCTTGATGTCTCAGGAAACATTAGTAGGCCAGATGTTCATAAAGTACAAAAACTTGTCTCAAAAGGTGCTTCTATAATTTTAAATGATATAGAAAAATATAATTCTAACCTCTTAAAAGTAGCAGACCAACTTCAAAAACTCACTCAAGGCAGGTGCCAAGGAAACTTATACTTTTCTATGGCTAGTCATAAAGCGTTTGGACCACACTTTGATTTACATGATGTATTTGCCATTCATTTTGAAGGAGAAAAAGTTTGGAATATATACGAAAATATTGAAGCGTCTCCAATTAACCATCCCTTATTTAGAATTAATTCAGAAGAAAGAATAAAAAGAGCTGGAAAACTTATTGATCAGGTTACCTTAAAACCTGGTGATTTATTGTACATTCCAAGGGGGCAATACCACGATGCTTTAGCATCAAAAAATGGTGCGATACATGTAGCTTTTGGGTTGACATATTTTAAGCCAATAGACTTGATTGCAAATATTTGGGAGAAATTTATTCTGAACCAATTTATGAGAAATGATATTGGACCAAACTTAGATAAAGAAACTCAAAAAAGTATTTTAAATAAACTTTCTAGAGAAATAAGTGATATCATTAATACAGATGAAACACTTGATGTTTTAGACACTCAAATAAAAAATTGGCCCTACAAAATAAAAGAATACTCAATTAAAAATCTAGTTTTAGAAGGTGTAGCATATGACGTCTCAAGCTCGGTAAAATTTATAAAAAGAGGTGATCAATCATTCTTAATTAGTGGTAAAAATGAAGTAACTATTCCAGAGCAATATAAAGAAGTTACTGAATTTATTTTAAATAGAGAGTTTGTGACTGAAAAACTTCTTCTGACAGAATTTAAAAATGTTCCAGAAAACATTGTTTATGAATGTTTGGAAAATTTGAAAAATATGAAGGTATTAAATTAATTTGTTTCTCATGAGAAACATTTAATGGCTGGGGCGGTAGGATTCGAACCTACGGTACACGAGATCAAAACCCGATGCCTTACCACTTGGCTACGCCCCAAGTATATAATCAACTACATTATTTAAAAATTATTTTCAAGCATTTTAGAAGAGCCAACTCTATTCACATTATAATTACTTTTCTTTCCATACCATATAAAGTGTTCCTTTTCAAAAATCTTACTTTTACAAGAAATATCATTTAAATTTTTAAAAATACCAAAACATGTTGAGCCACTGCCTGTCATACCATAAGCGATAATGTTAGGCATTTTTTTTAATCTTTTTAAAATGTCTGATATTTGAGGAGCTAAACTTATTGCAGATAACAAAAGAGAATTGTAAATTTTAATGTTTTCAAAGAACATATATTCTGTTTCATTTCTTAAATCTTCACATTCAGAAAAGGTTTTAAAAACAGCTTTAGTTGATAATTGAATATTTGGATTGATTATCAAGAAATAGTAATTATTAGGTATTTTATTTTTTTTTACTTCTTTTCCATAACCTTTTAATTTCAAATCTTTACTTATTAAGCATGCAGGAATATCCGAACCCAATTCATTACCAATTTCAAAAATTTTAGAAAATGCTAATTTATTTTGTTTTTTTTCTCTATTATATAAATTTCTTAATAATATTAAAATTGCAGCAGCATTAGCAGAGCCACCTCCTAAACCTGCTCCGATTGGGATTTTTTTATCTAAAAAAATTTCAAACTTTTTGTTCCACATTGTTAGAGATCTGAATTTCTGAATAGCATTTGAAATCAAATTATCTTTGGGATTTATCATTAAATACTTATCATCGTTTTGATAAAAAGCATCTCTATTACTATATTTAAGATAAATTTTATCGCTTAATTCTAAAAAA
Organism: SAR116 cluster bacterium AG-321-K23; assembly: GCA_003284565.1. GTDB lineage: Bacteria > Pseudomonadota > Alphaproteobacteria > Puniceispirillales > Marisalimonadaceae > Marisalimonas. Next base: position 894 of record QBXO01000069.1, on the reverse strand, counting down.
CACATATCACTCTCCAGATAATGAAGACCTTTAAACCTCTTACTTCTAATAAATAAATTTAAATTTAGTTTAGCGGGTGCAGAAATGTTATAATAGATGCTCATATTTATTAATTTTTTCTCTAATTTTCCTAGCGGTTCCTTTATCTGTCTCATATTTTAAAGCTTTTTTCCATTCGAAAACAGCTTCCTTCTTTCTGTTTAATTTTAAATAGCAATCACCAAGATGGTCTATGACTTCTGAGCTTTTTGGTAGTAAAGACACTGATTTTTCTAAGAAATAAACTGCTGAGTTATACTTTTTTCGTTTGAATTCAACCCACCCAAGAGTGTCTAAAAAATATCCATTTTCAGGATCTAACATTAACGCTTTTTTTATTAACTTTAATGCTAATCCTAATTCTTCCTCTTTTAATGCTAATTTGTAAGAAACATAATTTAAAGTATATATATCTTTTGGATTTTTTTCTAAAAGTTTAAAAAATAAAATTTTTGCTTCAGTCCAGTCTCCAATTTTATCCAAATTCGAAGCATACAAAAATAAATCTCTATCATTTGATTGATGATCTTTTAAAATTCTTTTATAAATTTTTATAGACTTCTTATATTTTCTTTTAGACTTGTAGTAATTAGCCAATCTATGTAAGACAAATCTATTTTCTGGCCACAAACTAACAATTCTAAAAAGTTCTGATTTATATTTAAGATTAACTTTTAATTTTTTTACAATTGTCAATTTTTTTAAGTTAGCGGCCAAGAAATAAAATGATTTTTGTGATATCAAATTTAAGTTTCCCAAAGCAAGTTCTTTTGTATTTTCAGAGTCGTATATTTCAGCCAAAGAATATCTTGAAATATCCATCTTAGGATTAAGAAAAAGGCTAAATTCTAATAA
>QBXO01000068.1 GCA_003284565.1 SAR116 cluster bacterium AG-321-K23 | reverse complement strand
GATACTATTGTTGTAAGTTCTATTGAACATTTGGCCGTTTTATCTTCATCTAAAAGTGATCACATAATACCTGTAAATCAAAATGGTATTGTGGATTTAAACTTTTTTGAAATATATCTAAAAAAATTAGAAAAAAATAATAAAAAAATACTAATTTCCATAATGTGGGTAAATAATGAAACAGGTGTAATACAGCCAATTGAAGATGTTGTCGATATTGCCAAAAAATATGGATGTTTAGTTCATTGCGATGCCGCACAAGCTCTAGGTAAAATAAAAATAAATCTTGAAGAAATAGAATTGGACTTTTTAACACTCTCAGGTCACAAAATAGGTGCTCCAACTGGTATAGGAGCGTTAGTTTATAATGACAAGATAAATTTAACACCACAAATTTTAGGTGGTGGACAGGAAAAAGGGATGAGAGCAGGAACAGAAAATATTCTTGGAATTAGAGGATTTGGTGAGGCAGCTAAATTAATGACCAATACACAAGAAAAAAATTGTTCACAAGTAAAATTTCTTAGAGATTTTTTTCAGGAGAAAATAAAAAGTCTAAGTCCTGAAACAATTATTTTTGGAGAAAAAGTAAATAGAGTGGCAAATACAATTTTAATGGCTTTACCAAATACACCAGGTGACTTAGCGTTAATGAAATTAGATTTAGAAGCCTTTTCAGTTAGTTCTGGTTCAGCTTGTAGTTCAGGTAAAATATCAAAAAGTCATGTTGTAAGTGCAATGGGATACGAAAAACTTGCTTCTAACTCTGTAAGATTTTCTCTTCCTATAAACGATTTTATTTTAAATTCAGAAAACTTGATTACTACAAAAGAATTAGATAAGTTAGCCAAATGTTGGTCTAAATTATAAATTAAACATTAATTTTTAGGAATAAATATTTGCCAAAACTAATCTTCATTGAACCTGATGGAAATGAAATAATTGTTGATGCAGAAAATGGTTTTTCAGTAATGGAGGTTGCTCGTGACAGTGATATTGACATAGAAGGTACATGTGGTGGATCTATATCATGCTGTACATGTCATGTTATTATTGATCCAAATTGGTTTAATGTAGTTGGCGAACCTAATCCTGATGAAGAAGATATGTTAGATCTAGCTCATGGATTACAACCAACTTCCCGTCTTTCATGTCAAATTGAAATTACAAATGAATTAGATGGATTACGTATGATTGTTCCAGAAGATTAATTTAATGGTAAATATTAATAAAGTAATTGAGGAAATGGACTTGGAGGGGAATCCTTCAAAACATAGAATAGTCGTTGCTATGTCTGGAGGAGTTGATTCTTCTGTAACAGCTGCTTTACTAGTAGAGGCAGGTTTTGATGTTGTTGGTTTAACTATGCAACTATATAATCATGGTAAAACAGTTCAAAAGACAGGAGCATGTTGCGCAGGTTCAGATATTAATGATGCTAGATTAGTTTCAAGCAAACTTGGAATTCCACATTATGTCTTGAACTATGAAAGTATTTTTCAAGATCAAGTTATGAATGATTTTGTAGATTCTTACATAAGAGGTGAAACGCCAATTCCTTGTGTAAGATGTAATCAAACAGTGAAATTTACAGATATGTTCGATAGGGCAAAAAAACTTGGCGCTAGTGCAATGGCTACTGGGCATTATATTAGAAGAAAAAACAGGTCAGGATTTCTTAGCTTATATACTGGAATAGATCCCTCAAAAGACCAATCGTATTTTTTATTTGCTACAACTAAGAAACAATTAGATTTTGTAAGATTTCCTCTTGGATCATTAACAAAAAATGAAACTAGAGCTGTTGCTAAACGTTATGAGCTTAGTGTTGCAGACAAACCTGATAGCCAAGATATATGCTTTGTGCCTGAAGGAAAATATGCAGATGTAGTAAGAAAATTAAGACCAGGAAGCATTGACGTAGGTAACATAATAGATGTAGATGGAAATATCCTAGGAAAGCATAATGGTATAATTGACTTCACTATTGGTCAAAGAAAAGGGATTGGTGTTGGTGGTAGAAAAGGAGTTGATGATAACAATAGTATTTTATATGTAATTGCACTAGATACGGAAAATAATAATGTTATTGTTGGTCCTAAAGAATTCTTGTCGTGTAATAAAATTAAAATCTCTGACTGCAACTGGCTAATTGATATTAAACATGAGACCGAATTTAGGGTATTAGTGAAGTTAAGAAATTCATCTCAACCAGTTATTGGAACAATAAATGTTAGTTCTGATTCGGGCTATGCTAATTTGTTATTTGATACACCTCAATTTGGTGTTTCAACTGGCCAGGCAGCTGTTTTTTACAATGTTATCGAAAACTCACATGTATTAGGTGGTGGATGGATAACCAAAGCTCCTAATAATTTAGCTAATACCAAACTTCCTAGTGCATAAATTAGATCACATTGTTTTTGGAGCCCTTACGTTAGAAGAAGGAACAGAATTTGTTGAAAGTATTCTTCAAGCTAAACTTAGTGATATTGGGTATCACAAGGATATGGGAACACACAATAGAGTTATAAGAATTAGTAAAGAGATTTATTTAGAAGTAGTGTCAATAGATCCACAAAGTAGAAATTTAAAAAATAGAAAATGGTTTAATTTGGATAATTCAAATTTACAAACTCAATTAAAAAACTCACCACAAATAATTGGTTATGTAATTGAAAATAATAATATGAACATTTCTAAATATTATGATCCATTTTTTGAAGCTTCACGTGCAAATTATAAATGGCAGTTTGCAATGCCAACTTACAAAAATAACATTGTAGATAGTGAAATAATCGAGACTGGTATAATTCCTAGCTTAATTTCTTGGAAAAGTGAGAAACCTGTATATAAAATGAAAAAAAATCAATTTGAACTTATTACTCTTGAAATTGAGCTTTCTGAAATACAACATCATTTTAACACTTTTTTCAAATCTTTTGGAGAAATTGAATATGTTACAGTTTCATCGATAAGTGTAGAAAAACCATCAATCTTTAAATTAAAACTAAGAGATAATCTAAGGAATATGGTTATTTCACTATAATTTAAATTTAAGCATGTAATTGCTTGACTAGAAAATAATTTATATTTAGTAAATATTTAAACATTGGCGGAGTAGCTCAGCTGGTTAGAGCACCGGAATCATAATCCGGGTGTCGGGGGTTCAAGTCCCTCCTCCGCTACCATAAAAAATGAAAATATATTAGTGTGAGTTATTCTAAGTTGGAACTAAATCTGGTTCTTCATCAAAGAAGTTAATTATACATCTGATTGTTTTACTTACTTCCTCTTCTTCTGTGTCGTATGAATTAAAATCATAGTAATTAAATATTTTTTTTAAATTATTGTACTCTATATCATTAATTTCTAGATCAAATCGAGGCTCAGAAGAAAAACACGTTATACATTGTTCCC
>QBXO01000067.1 GCA_003284565.1 SAR116 cluster bacterium AG-321-K23 | reverse complement strand
TTTAGCAATTGGATTGGCACTACAAGGAACTTTATCAAATGTAGCTGCTGGAGTAATGTTGTTATTATTAAGACCCTTTAATACAGGTGATTGGGTAGAAACAGGAAATGTTTCTGGGACAATAAAAGAGGTAGGTCTTTTCACAACTATCATTGATACCTTTGACAATGTTTATGTTTCGATACCTAATTCAAGCATTTGGAATAGTACTATTACTAATCATTCACATTATAAAACTAGAAGAATAGACGTTGATATTGGAATACATTATGACACTGATTTAGATTTAGCATCTCAGACCTTACTAAAATTAGCAGAAGATGAGAGAGTATTAAATAAACCTAAAGAGCCACAATTTTTAGTTATGAAGTATGATGACAGCGCTATAGTTGTCAGATTAAGATTATATTCACATACAAAAGATTGGTATGCTCTTTACACAGATTTAATGAGAAAATTAAAACCTGCGCTGGATAACGCAGGAATAGAAATACCATACCCACATAGAGTAATTAACTCAAAAAATTCAGTCTAATGTCTACTACAAAAAAATTAAATCAAGGATTAGTTAAGCTTACAACAGAAAATATTAATGAAGGGCGTTTAGGTGACAAAATTAAAAGCATAAGTGGAAGCGATAAAGTTCTTACCAAAAATGAATTGATTAAGGAAAGAAGAAAAATAATACCCGATGGTGGTATTGGAGAAGATATTTATATTTTTGGTTATGGTTCTCTTTTGTGGAACCCTACAATAAATTATGAAAGCCAACATTTGGCAAAAATTTATGGTTTTCATAGAAGTTTCTGTATGAAAACTAATTTAGGAAGAGGATCATTTAAAAATCCTGGTCTTATGCTAGGATTAGATAAAGGAGGATCTTGTAGAGGCTCTGCTTACAAACTTAATAAATACGATGCAATTAAAAACATAGACATCTTATTTAAAAGAGAAATGGTAACAGGAGCTTACAGACCAAAATTACTTAAAACAAAGTTAGATAACAATGAAATAGTTTTTTCATTAGCCTTCACAGTAGATAAAAAACATAAAAATTATTTTAGTGAAAAAAACACCTTTATCAAAGCTAATATGATTTCTAAAGCGAATGGATTTTTGGGTAGTTGCAAGGAGTACTTTGAATACACTTTAGAAAGTCTCGAAGAGTTAAATATAATTGATAAAGAAATGAGAGCGATATCTCTTCACTTAAAAAATAATTAATCTTTATAAATCTTTTTTAATAAGATCAGATGCTTTTTCAGCAATCATTAGAGTCGCGGCATTTGTATTTCCCGATGGCATTGTTGGCATTATTGAGGCATCTGCAATTCTAATGTTGATTAGTCCGTTAACTTTAAGAGATGGGGAAACAACTGCTTTATTATCAATACCCATTCTACAACTTCCTATTGCATGATAAACAGTAGCACCTTTATTTCTAATAAAATTAAGAATTTGTTCATCTGATTTTATATTTTCTCCAGGAAGAGTTTCACAAACAGAAAATTTTTTCATATTAGATGTATCTAGAAGTGATCGACACATTTTCACACCTTCAATTAAAACATCTTGATCTATTTTTTCTTTTAGATAATTTGGCTGTATTATTGGTGGATCTGAAATATTGTTTGAAGAGGCTCTTACATAGCCTCTACTCTGTGGCCTTGATTGCCACACTCCACATGTCATACCAGGAAAATTTTGAAGTTCTCCTATCATACCTTCAGTATATGATGCTGGAGTAAACACAAACTGTAAATCAGGAAAATCTATAGTAGGAGAAGATTTTAAAAAGGCTCCTACATGGGCTGGACTATATGAAATCAAACCTTTTTTAGAAGTAAACCATTTAACTATTTCTAGAAACAATCTAAAACCCCGTGCTTTCTCGTTTAAAGAAACAGGGGTGTTTATTCTGTTGGCAACCCTAACAGCATAATGATCTTGTAAACCTTCACCAACATTTTTAATCTCAGATAATGGTTCAACACCTATAGATTTTAAATATTTTGCATCCCCTATTCCAGAAACTTGGAGCAAATGAGGCGTTCCAATTGCTCCAGCGCATAAAATAATTTCCTTATTTGCAAAAACCTTAAATATTTTATTTTCTTTTTTACAAACTATGCCAACCGCTTTTTTATTTTCAAATAAAATTTTTAAAACTGTTGTATGCTTTTTAATATCTACGTTTTCTCTTTTTAACGCGATTTTTAAAAAAGCATCATAAGCGCTAAATCTCACGCCATTTTTAATGGTGCGTTGGTAATAAAACACACCTTCCTGATTACCTGAATTATAGTCTTTTTGAATTGGTATACTTAATTCACTGCAGCCTCTAATAAATTCTTCACATAAAGGATGTTTTTCAGCGACATCTGAAACATATAAAGGCCCTTCTTTTCCTCTGGTTTCATCATCTCCATTTTCTTTATATTCTGATTTTTTAAAATATGAAAGTACATCATCATATGACCAACCAATATTACCTAATTGTGCCCACTGATTATAATCATCCGGTTGCCCCCTAACATACAGGTGACCATTAATGGAACTTGAACCACCAAAACCTTTCCCCCTTGGAAAGGGTATTTCTCTATTATTTACGTTATTACTTCCCTCAGTTTTAAAACACCAATTAAATCTTTTATCATTAATTGTTTTTATAAAACCTGCTGGCATTTTTATATATGGATGCTGATTTTTCCCTCCAGTCTCAATTATACAAATTTTTACTTTGTTATTTTCTGACAATCTATTAGCTATTACCGAACCAGATGATCCAGCTCCAACAACTATATAATCAAAGTTTTCCATTACATTTTTAATCTAATTTTCATTTATAGTTGGTGTTTGGCCAGCTACGGTTGTTCTAACCATTAACCTTTTTTCAATTTTACCTTTTATTGGGGTAGCTTTGTGTAATACAGCTCTATTATCCCACATAATTAAATCGAATGGTTTCCAAACATGAGAATATGAAAATTTTTCTGGATCAATATATGAATTAATTTCGGTTAGAAGAGCATTACTATCATTTTCTGACATCCCTTCGACATTTCTACAATGTGCACCTAAATAAAGAGATTTTCCGTGTTTATTGTCACTTAAAACTAATTTTTGTTTTACTGGAGGAAGAGCTTTTTTTTCTTCAGGAGTAACTAAATTTGGATCGATTTTTGATCTTCCATGTGAGTAATCGTGCCAACAAACTTTATCATCAATTTTTAATTTTAAATCCTGAGGTAAGGCATTGTAACTAGCTCTCATAGATAAAAACTCTGTATTTCCTCCACGAGATGGGATTATTTTTGCTGATAAAATTGACATTTTAGAAGGATTTTTTTTAAATGAGCTATCACTATGCCATTCCTGGTTGGCTAAATTATTTAACCTTTGTCTATCCGTTGGCGGTAAAATATTTCCACTTTCGTCAAAGTTACGAAGAGTAATAAGTTTTGATCCAGATCCATCTGTGCCAACTTTTGTTAATTCAAGAGTACCAAAATTTTCACTAAACTTTATGTGCTCGTCATTTGTAATATTTTGATTTCTAAAGACAACTACTGAAAATTCTTCTAAAATATTATATATCTCACCGATGGTTTCTTTGCTTAAAACCCTACTTACATCTAAATTTTTTATTTCTATAGCAAAAAATTTTGATAGTTTATT
>QBXO01000066.1 GCA_003284565.1 SAR116 cluster bacterium AG-321-K23 | reverse complement strand
TAGCAGAAATTGTTTCTTTAGCTTCAATACCTGCTGATGAAAAAAACTCTAGCAACTGTTTTTTAGCTGCTCGTTCATTCCACTCTTTATCTATTTTAATAGATTTCAACAGCATCTCAAAAGAATCTTCAATTTTACCTATGCCAAATAAAGCAATTGCCATTTGTAATAAATAATCTAAATTGTCTGGTTGTTTTTTTAGTTTTTTTTCTAAATCTTCGATACTTCCTTTTGCCGTAAAAGCCTTTTCAGAAGTTTCAAGCAATGAAATAGCTTCTTCAACTGGTTTAGAAATTTTAATTTCTGGATCCAAATTATTAATTAATTCTTTCGTTTCTTTGAATTTATCCAAACCAATCATAGATCGAATAAGATTTCCAAAACCAATATGGTTTTCTGGATCTTTTTCTAAAATCTTTTGAGAAATTTCAAAAGAATTATGCCAATCCCTCAATTCTATAAATTTTTTTGCATTTAAAATTAGATCTTGAACTTCTTGCCCAGGACCAGATAAACTAGCTGATTTTTTGACAAATTCTATTATTTCACTATTTGATTTAGCTCCTTGAAATCCGTCAACTACCTTACCTTCAAAAAAAGTATAGATTGTAGGAATAGATTGAATTTTTAATTGTGCGGCAATATTTTGATTTTGATCAATATCGATTTTAGCTAAGATTAGATCTTTACCAAAACCTTTAACAGCATCTTCCAATAATGGTGTAAGAGTTTTACAAGGCTCACACCACGGAGCCCAAAAATCTACTATGACTGGCTTTGTCTTTGAAACTTCTACGACTTCACTCATAAATGTTTCTTCATTGACATTTATGATATTACTATTTGTTGAGATTAAATCATTGTTTTCCATTATTTTAGCACCTCGATATGAAATAAGATATGGTTGTCAGTAAATGATATTTCAACAATTTATTACAAAATACTACAATTGACCAATTACTAAAGTGTCTATATCTAGAATATATGACATTTTAACCCAAAGTGAAAATTATAATGTAAAATGAAGAGAGAATTAAATATTGCTCTAATTGGTTGTGGTAATTGGGGAAAAAATATTGCTAGAAATTTACATCAAATGGGATCTTTAGCATGTATTTATGATACAAATTCAATGCTATCTAAAAAACTTAGTCATGAATATAATTTACCTATTTTCGAAATAAATAAAATTTTTGAAGATAAAAACATTAACGGAATTGTAATTGCCTCACCTGCTAAAACACATAAAGATTTAGCAATTCAGAGTTTAAAAAACGATAAGGACGTTTTTATAGAAAAACCATTTTGTTTGTCCTTGCTAGATGCTCAAATGCTTTCAGAACTAGCTATAGTCAGTAATAGAGTTTTGATGGTAGGCCATTTAATAAATTATCATAACGCATTTATAAAAATGAAACAACTTATTAAAAATGGGAAAATAGGCATTCCACAAAACATTCGGGCAAATCGTCTGGCTCTTGGAACTATTAGATCTGAAGAGTCTGTAATTTATGATCTATCAGCCCACGATATTTCTATGATACTTTCTATTACAGAAGAATTACCTATTGATGTAAATGTTCAATCCATCCATCATCATAATAATATTGGACCAGACGCAATATGTGTCAAATTATTGTTTTCAAGAGGTTTAACTGCACTTATTAATTCTGATTGGATGTGTCCATACAAAGAACATAAATTTTCTGCAATTGGAACAAAAGGCTCACTAATTTTTGACGATACTAAACCTTGGTCAGAAAAATTAATTTATGATCCTTCATTTGTAACATCTAACAATGCAATTGTATCGTTACCAATTGAAAAGATTAAAATCCAAGAAAACGAACCTCTTAAAAGCGAATTAAATGAGTTCATAGACTGTTTGCTTTTAAGAAAAAGCCCTTTAACAGATCATAAAGAGGCTGTAAAAGTTCAAACAGTATTGGATATGATAGACAAAAAAATTTCAGATAATAAGGTAAACTTATGATTCCATTTATTGATCTGCATGCTCAACAAAAATTAATTCGAAAAAGAATAGATAAGCGTATTAAGCAAGTTCTAGACCATGGGCAATATATTTTAGGTCCAGAAGTAAAAGAACTTGAAGACAGACTTAGTTCATTTACAGGTGCTAAATACACGTTATGTTGCTCCAGCGGAACAGATGCATTATTATTATCTCTGCTTGGCTTAAAAATCAAACCTGGTGAAGGAGTAATTGTTCCTGCTTTTACTTTCGCTTCTTCTGCTGAAGTGATGCCTTTGCTTGGTGCTATACCAATTTTTATTGACGTAAAGCGTGACACCTTCAATATAGATCCAAGAAAACTTTATGATTCACTCAAGACTGCTAAAGACATAGGTATTAATGTAAAAGGTATAATGCCTGTTGGTTTATTTGGACAACCAGCAGAGATGGATTTAATAAATGATTTTGCAAAAAATAATGATTTATGGGTCCTTGATGATGCCGCACAGTCTTTTGGAGGAATACATAAAGACAAAAATGTTGGTAATTTATCTGAAGCAGCAGCAACATCATTCTTTCCTGCAAAACCCTTAGGTTGTTATGGAGATGGCGGAGCGGTTTTTACAAATGATAAAGACATTTATGAAATAGCAAATTCTTCTCATATACATGGTATGGGGAAAAAAAGATATGAATACGATAGAATAGGAATGAATGCTCGTATGTCCACAATTCAAGCAGCCATTTTGTTAGAAAAGCTTGAAATATTTCCAGAAGAGCTTAAAAAAAGGCAGGAAGTAGCAAATAACTATAATAAAACTTTAAACTCTTTAAACCTAGGTATTGAATTACCAAAAATTAACAAAAATTTCAAAAGTAGTTGGGCCCAATATACAATTCTACTTCCAGAAAACATTAATAGAGATAAACTCCAAGAAAACTTAAAATTAAAAAATATACCTTCTGCTGTTTACTATCCAATACCACTAAATGAACATAAACCTTATAATAGATATCCAGTATCTAAAAGTGGTTTAAGTGTAACATATTATTTATCTAAAAATGTTTTATCCCTTCCTATGCACCCATACTTAAAAAAAGATGAAATCGTTTATATATCTGAAAATATTAATAATTTTATAAAAAACTATTAAGATAAATAATTATTTTTGTTTTTTCTTGATACTATAAATTAGGATGGTATATTGCAAAATCATTAAGCGGGCGTAGCTCAGTGGTAGAGCATCTCGTTGCCAACGAGAATGTCGAGAGTTCGAATCTCTTCGCCCGCTCCAACTTAATGAAATAATATGCTCTAACACACTGATATTATTTCATATTTTGTTAAGCAACTAATGAAAAAAATATTAAAGTAGAATAATAATCTAATTAGATTAAAAACTTGGTCTTTTTATAATCTAGCATCCATTTCTCAAAAACTAATATGGCTTCATCCATATCAGCAGTTTTGTTTGGATGTTTTTTTGCTCTACCTAACATGGTGGATATAACATTTACCTGATATTTTTTGTCTCTGTCTTTTATTGCATCTATTGTATAAGTTGCTTTTTCTTTATTCTTAAATCCAAGTCCTTTTAGAGTTGTCTCAGGCTTATAGTCTGAATATAGAGATAGATTAAGAGGCTTTAACTTTCCCTGATAGTTTTCCTTACTCATTGGCATAGAATCTATAAGATGTAAAATTTTATGAGGTTCTAAAGTTAAATACTCTTTTTTTAAAGAACCATCGTAACCTATTAGTTTGATAGAAAAATTAAGACCCTT
>QBXO01000065.1 GCA_003284565.1 SAR116 cluster bacterium AG-321-K23 | reverse complement strand
CATTACAGCAGGAGGATTTGATTCTCACATACACTATATATGTCCTCAACAAATTGACGATGCTCTACACTCAGGTTTAACAACAATGCTTGGAGGTGGTACTGGACCTGCTCATGGAACATTGGCAACTACATGTACACCTGGATCTTGGCATATAGGTAAAATGATACAATCAGCAGATGCTTTTTCTATGAATCTTGCATTTGCTGGTAAAGGCAATTCTTCTAAACCAGATGGATTAATTGAACAGGTAAATGCTGGAGCTTGTGCACTGAAATTACACGAAGATTGGGGAACCACCCCTGGTGCTATAGATAACTGTCTATATGTAGCTGACAAAATGGATGTTCAAGTAATGATACATACAGATACATTGAATGAAAGTGGATTTGTAGAAAATACTATAAAAGCTATTAATAATAGAACAATTCATGCCTTTCATACTGAAGGCGCTGGTGGAGGCCATGCTCCTGATATCATTAAAGTATGCGGGAATGAAAATGTAATACCATCATCAACAAATCCAACAAGACCCTATACTATAAATACTTTAGAAGAGCATTTGGATATGCTTATGGTATGTCATCATTTAGATAAATCAATTCCAGAAGACGTTGCCTTTGCCGAAAGCAGAATTAGAAAAGAGACTATAGCTGCAGAGGATATCCTTCACGATTTAGGTGCCTTTTCAATTATAGCCTCTGACAGTCAAGCAATGGGAAGGGTTGGAGAAGTTATTATCAGAACTTGGCAAACAGCTCACAAAATGAAAGTTCAAAGAGGTCGTTTACAGGAAGAAAAAGGTGATAATGATAATGTAAGAGTTAAAAGATATGTTGCTAAATATACAATTAATCCAGCTATAACTCATGGTGTATCGAAACATATAGGTTCAATAACTGAGGGGAAAAGAGCTGACATTGTGATATGGGATCCACCTTTTTTTGGAGTAAAGCCAGAGATTGTAATGCTTGGTGGAAGTATTGCTTGTGCTCAAATGGGTGATCCTAACGCATCAATTCCAACTCCACAACCTATATATACAAGACCAATGTTTTCTTCTTATGGAAGATCTCTAGAGACATCTTCAATTACTTTTGTAAGTAAAGATTCTATTAAGTCTGGAAGCTTAGACTCATTAAAACTTGCTAAAAATACTGTTGCAGTGGAAAAAACAAGAGATATTTCCAAAAAAGATATGGTTTATAATAATTATTGCCCAGATATTTCTGTTGATCCTGAAACATATGAAGTTACAGCTGATGGAGAAATTCTTACCTGCGAGCCAGCTACAGAATTACCTATGGCTCAGAGATATTTTTTATTTTAGAGAAAATAATGATTTCAGAAAAAATTGTTGTTAATCCTGATAATGAGAAAGTAGTAGACACTATTACTTTAACTTATGATCAGAGGTTTATTCGAAGGAAAAAGCTTAACTCTGATAATAATTTTGGATTTTTAGTAAATTTATCAGAGACTGTTTCTCTAAATAAAAATGACGGATTTTTACTTGATAATGGATCAATCATTTTAATTAAATCTGCTAAGGAAGAGCTATTGGAAATTAAAAGTAATAACCTTATGAAAATAACTTGGCATATTGGAAATAGACATATCCCTTGCCAGATTGAAAATGAGAGACTTTTAATTCAAGTTGATAAAGTAATTGAAAACTTAATCATAAAATTGGGTGGATCCGTAAAAAAAGTTAGAGAGGAATTTAACCCAGAAGGTGGCGCATATGGTTTAGGTAGAACTCATGGACATAAACATTAAACAAAAACAATCAACTTTTGATTATCATCAACTACTACTTTCCTGGTTTTCACCAAGCTTTCCTATAGGTAGCTTTAACTTTTCTCATGGTTTAGAAGCAGCAATTGAATATCAATTTGTGTATGATAAAGTTAGTTTGGAAGAATGGATTAAACATTTAATAATTAATGGAACAGGAAAAACCGACAGTATTTTACTTACTAACGCTTATAATAGTGAAGAAGTAAATGAACTTGCTTTAGCTCTTTGCGCTTCTAAAGAAAGATGGATTGAAACTTCTAATTTGGGTAAAGCTTTTTGTAAAAATATTAGAGAAAATTGGGGTTATAAAATTGATAAAAATTTAGCTTATCCAATAGCTATTGGTAAAGCTGGTTTATATTTCAAAATACCTCTAGAAAAACTATTAATTGCTTTCCTACAAAGCTTTGTATCTAATCTTATTAACGTTGGAATTAAACATATTCCCTTAGGTCAAAGCGAGGGACAGAAAATTCTAATTAACTTTTTGCCAGTTATTGCAAAACAAGCAAACATTCATAAAATTACAAAAGTAAGTAATTTAGGAAGTTCTGCTTTTTTATCTGACTTAAGTAGCATGTATCATGAAATATTAAATAACAGGATATATCAAACATGATTAATAACTTTGGACCACTTAAAGTAGGAATTGGAGGCCCTGTAGGAGCTGGGAAAACTAGTTTAACAGAGGCTTTATGCAAAAAACTTTCTAAAAAAATCTCCATGGCAGTGATTTCAAATGATATTTATACAATTGAAGATGCAGAATACCTTATGAAAGCACAGGTACTTCCTTTGGAAAGAATTAAAGGCGTTGAGACAGGTGGATGTCCACATACCGCTATAAGAGAAGATGCTTCAATTAACTTGCTAGCAGTTGATGAATTAAAGGAAAAATTTCCTGACTTAGAATTAATATTAATTGAATCAGGAGGTGATAATTTAGCAGCTACCTTTAGCCCTGAATTGGTAGATTTATCTATTTATGTGATTGATGTAGGAATGGGCGGTGATATTCCTAGAAAAGGAGGTCCAGCAATAACAAAATCAGATTTTTTGCTAATAAACAAAACTGATCTTGCCCCACATGTTGGCGTGAATCTTGATCAAATGAAAAATGATGTTGAAATAGCTAGAAATAAATTACCTTATGTTTTTGGTCAGATGCGGAATAATACTGGTGTAGACTCAATAACTTCTTTTCTCAATGAACAAGGCGGGTTGTTCTTAAATTAAAATTTAACTTTATACTCTAAAATTTGTAATCCATACGGTTTGATATGGATTAAGTTTTATAAATTTCCCATCTATTACTTTTTGATTTGGGCTTAATAAATCAAACCATTGTTCATCATCGATTAAATTAATCTTATTAGTATTTAATTTTATAGTTTGTGAGGATACATTTGTTAAAGCAAAAATGCTTTGCTTTCTGTCTCTACTTTGTCTCCAAACAGAAAAAATATTTTTATCCAAATTAAGAGTAAATTGGGTTGCGTTTGGGTGAAAGGCAGGCTGTGCTATTCTTATAGAAATAATTTTTTTTAATGTTTCAAAACTCTTACATTCAATACTATCTTTTTTATTTATTAAATTAACTAAAGATGAATAATCCCATTTATATCTATTTAGGTTTCTTTTAATTCCTGAACTAGCAAAGGCTTTCTCATCATTTTTGGTTGCAAACATTGAATTAAAATAAAAAGCTGGAACTCCTTCAATCGATAAAATTATGCAATGAGCAGCAATAAATCTTTTTAGGTTAAATCTTCCTTTTTCATCACTATCAGTGAATTTCAAGGCGTCAAATAATGAAATATTAGCCTCATATACTTTTTCTTCACCGTTAGATAATTTTCTCATTGAAAACTGGCTTCCATTTTTTTTTAGTCTTTGAAGCATTTTTTTTATTTCTTTATCAGTTAAAACACCTTCAGCTGGTCTCATCCCAATTCCATCATGTGATGCAATAAAGTTCAGATAGGCATTTCCTATCTGAGCAGGTGGCATTTTCATGCTCCATTTAGTAAGAGCGCTTGAATCCGAAAATAAAAAAGTATTTATAATTAAAGGTGGTAATGGAAAGTTATATACCCAGTGAGCCTCATCATTTTTCCCAAAATAACTTAAATTTTCTTGTTTTGGTAAATTGGTTTCGGTAACAATTATAATATCCTTCTCTAATTGATCTACTATATCTCTTAATAATTTAATAATCTCGTGAGTTTGCGGTAGATTAAGACATGTCGTTCCGGACTTCTTCCAAA
>QBXO01000064.1 GCA_003284565.1 SAR116 cluster bacterium AG-321-K23 | reverse complement strand
TAGAATTTGGACAATCTGATATCCTCATTAATAGTTCAAATGAACAACATCATGTTGAAATTAAAATCAAAAAAAATATTAAATTATCTTCAAAATTAATAAATGATTTTTCCAAAATTAATGGGGTAGATAATATAAGTTTTTCGTGATTTTAAATTAATTTAAAAACTTGCAAATGAGTGAAAATTAATCTAATTAATAGCAATCTTGTGTAATGTTTGGTTTTTAACCATCCGGTGTTCGTAAACATTACTTTAACATTAACCGGTAAAAGGAATAAATATGTCATCACCTACGTTTACTATGCGTCAATTATTAGAAGCTGGAGTTCATTTTGGCCATCATACAAGAAGATGGAATCCTAAAATGGAGCCATACATATTTGGAAAAAGAAATAATATTCATATTATCAATTTAGAAAAAACAGTCCCTATGCTGTATGAAGCATTAGAGGCTATCCAATCGATAGCAAAAAATGGTGGTAAATTTTTATTTGTTGGAACTAAACGTTCTGCGTCTGATTTGATTGCACAAGCTGCAACTAATTGTGGTCAATACTATGTTAATCACAGATGGTTGGGAGGTATGCTAACTAATTGGGAAACAGTATCTAAGTCTATTAAAAAATTAAAAAATTTGGAAGAAAGAATTTCATCTGGTGAAATTAATAGTTTAACTAAAAAAGAAAGACTGAATATTGAAAGACAAAAGGAAAAATTAGATTTGACTTTAGGTGGTATAAAAAACATGAATGGTATTCCAGATGCTATTTTTATAATAGATACTAATAAAGAAGCTATTGCAGTACTCGAAGCAAATAATCTAAATATACCTGTCATTGCTATTTGTGATACGAATACAAACCCATCTGGTGTCGATTATCCAGTACCCGGAAATGATGACGCATTAAGAGCTATTTCTCTTTATTGTGATTTAGTAGCTGCTTCTGTTTTAAAGGGGCTGGAAAGCAATTTAGAACAAAGTGGAATAGATGTTGGAGAAGCTCAAGAATTATCTGAAGAAAAAATTAATGTAGATAATAACGAAAACATCAATAATGATGAAGAATTAAAAAATAAAACGATTGAAGTAGAAGTTGTTAATGAAGAAACAGATAACAACGTTGTTGATTAGTAATAGTTAAGAAGTAATTAAGTAATTTTTTAAATTTTAACTCATTATATTTATTATAACAGAAACTTAAAATATTTATGGAAAGGATAAGATATGAGCTTTTCAGCATCAATGGTTAAAGAATTAAGAGAAAAAAGTGGTGCAGGTATGATGGACTGTAAAAAAGCTCTTATTGAAACTGAATGTAATATGGATGATGCAATTGATTGGTTAAGAAAACAAGGATTATCAGCTGTTGCAAAAAAATCTAGTAGGGTCGCTGCTGAAGGTTTGATAGGAGTAACTATAAAAGAGACAAAAGGTGGTATGATTGAGGTAAATTCAGAAACAGATTTTGTTGCTAGAAATGAATTGTTTCAGAGTTTCGTTAAAACCTGCAGTGATTTAGTTTTAACCAGCAAATCTAGTATTGATGTATTAAAAAACCTAACCTTCAGTAACGCAGAGAATACAGTAGACCAAGAACTTAAAAACAACATTGCTACAATTGGTGAAAATATGAATATAAGGCGAATTGAATATATTGAAGTTTCAGAAGGCGTCTTGGTTTCCTATGTGCATAATAAAGTTTCAGAAGATCTTGGAAAGTTAGGTGTAATTGTAGCAATTGAATCAAAAGCAAATAAAGACAAACTGTTAGAAGTTGGTAAACAAATAGCTATGCATATTGCGGCAACTTCTCCAAAATCTCTAAATATTGAAGACTTAGATTCAAATTTAGTTGATAGAGAAAAAGAAGTTCTAATCGACCAAGCTGTTTCTTCTGGTAAACCAAAAGATATTGCAGAGAAAATAGTTCAGGGGAGAATGAAAAAATTTTTTCAAGATGTAGTTTTAAATGAACAGGTTTCTGTAATTGATGGTGAAACTAAAATTAAAGATATTATAAAAAACGTATCTAAAGAACTTGGAACTCAGGTAATATTAAAGGATTTTAAAATCTTAAAATTAGGTGAAGGTATTGAAGTTGCAGAAAATGATTTTGCAGCTGAAGTTGCAGCAACAGCTGGTATCAAATAGATATTACTAAATTTTAGGGATAATTATGAATAATTTTAATTGGAAAAAAATTCTTCTAAAAATATCTGGTGAATCTTTAATGGGTGATGACACTTTTGGTATCAATAATTCAGTAGTTAAATCATTTGCAAACCAAATTCATGAAGTTGTCAGATCTGGAACACAAATTTGTATAGTTGTAGGTGGAGGCAATATATATCGAGGCATATCAAATACTAAAAATGGTATGGATAGAGCGACTGGTGATTATATGGGAATGTTAGCTACCGTTATGAACAGTCTTGCAATTCAAAATGCTATGGAACAGATTGGTATCCAAACTAGAGTTCAGTCAGCTCTTCCTATTTCAGCTGTATGTGAACAATATATTAGAAGAAGAGCAAAGAGACATATGGAAAAAGGAAGAGTTGTTATTTTTGCAGCTGGAACTGGAAATCCGTATTTCACAACTGATACAGCTGCTGCACTGAGAGCTTCTGAAATGAATTGTGACGCCATTATAAAAGCAACTCTTGTAGACGGTGTTTATTCTGCTGACCCCAAAAAAGATAAAAATGCGATTAAATATAAAAATCTAAATTATCTTGATGTATTAAGTAAAGATCTTAAAGTAATGGATGCAACAGCAATATCTTTAGCAAGAGAAAATAAAATACCAATTTTAGTTTGTTCTATAAATAAGAACAAAAATCTAATTAAAGTTTTAAATGGTGAAGGATCTTATACTATTATTTCTGATTAGGGAGGCTTTCTATGGTGGAATTAAATCTAATTGATATTAAAGCTCATATGGATAAAACAATTGTTTCTTTAAAAAAAGATTTAAGTGGGCTTAGAGTTGGGAGAGCTTCTGCATCAATGTTAGATCAAGTTAACGTAAACGCATATGGAAATTCAATGCCATTAAACCAATTAAGTACTATAAGTGTTCCAGAGGCTAGATTGTTGTTGGTAAACGTTTGGGACAACTCCTTAGTAGTTGCTGCAGAAAAAAGTATAAGAGAAAGTCCATTAGGTTTGAACCCCATGGTTGAGGGTAATGTTATTAGAATAAACATACCATCTTTATCTGAAGAAAGAAGAATAGAGATTACTAAAGTTGCAGCTAAATATGCTGAAAATTCGAAAATTGCTGTAAGAAACATCAGAAGAGATTATATTGAGAATGTTCGTAAACTTCAAAAAAATGGTGAAATCAGTGAAGACCAAAAACACCAAGATGAATTGCTAATTCAAGAAATTACAAATAAAGTTATTAACAATATTGATAATGTTTTATCACACAAAGAAAAAGAAATATTAGAAAATTAAATATGAAATTAGATCATCTTGCTATTATAATGGATGGCAATAGACGTTGGGCGGATACCAATAACTTACCATCATATGAGGGACATCGAAAAGGTGCTGAAAATCTATGGGATATAATAAAAAATGTTGAAAATTTTAATTTAAAATTTTTAACTGTATTTGTATTTTCTACTGAAAATTGGAAACGATCTAGTAAAGAAATTTCTTTTTTAATGAAATTGTTAAACCAATTTTTAGACCAAACAATTTCAAAAATTCATGAAAATGATTTCAAAATTAGATTTATTGGAGATTTATCACCTTTTGAAAAAGAAATTAAAGATAAAATTAATACTATTTATGAAAATTCTAGTTCAAATGAAGGAGTGGTAATTACTTTAGCTCTCAATTATGGTGGCCGTCTAGATATTATTTCTGCAATTAATCAGATTTTACTTAATAATAAAAACTCAAAACCAATAAATGAAGTTGATTTCAAAAAATATACTTTAAATAAAGACTTACCAGATCCAGATCTTTTAATTAGAACTGGTGGAGAAATGCGACTTTCAAATTTTCTTTTATGGGATTTAGCTTATACTGAGTTAATGTTTGTAAAAGAAATGTGGCCTGATTTTGACAAATTTATGCTAGAAAATTGTATTGTTGATTACGCTAAAAGAATAAGAAAATATGGTGGGGATAATTAATTTTTTTTTTAATATGAATTTGTTAGTTAATCTTCAAGAGTTCAAACAAAGATTTATTTCTACAATAACGTTATCCTTAATATTATTAATACTATTTTGTTTAGGTAACCCTTTTATCACAATCATTTTTTCTATGTTGTTTAGTTTAATTATTTTTGAATATGAAAAATTAGCACTTGATCTTAATAAAAAATTACTAGTT
>QBXO01000063.1 GCA_003284565.1 SAR116 cluster bacterium AG-321-K23 | reverse complement strand
GTCATAATCTTTATCAACAATATAAAAATAATTTTTGCCAGGTCTTTTTTCTTTTAAAAAATTATTATACCATTGCCCTTTTGAAGATGCATGATTCAAAACTAAATCAATCATTGTATTGGCATTTTTTGATAGTTCTTTGATATCTTCCCATGTTCCATAAGTTTCATCTACTTCAAAATGATTTTTAACAGAGAAACCTCCATCTCCACTTGATGGAAAAAATGGAAGAAAATGAATGGTATTTATAAAATTTTTAAGATATTTTTTGTAGAATGATTCAAAATTCTTGAGGCTTTTGCCATATATACCTTTATTAATACTGTCTACATATGTGATTAGTAATATAGTGTTTTCAGACCACACATCTTTTATGTCATTTTTAACTTCAGATTTTTTGTAATGATTAATAAGCCTATTAATTTTTTTTGAGTACTCTAAAGTTTTCTCTTTAGAAATTATTTTATCATAAATGTAGTTTAATCTTTTTAAAATATCTAAATCAATATTTTCTTCAAATTTATTTTTTGACTTCTGCATTATCTAATTCAACACTTAATTTTAATCTATCTAAAAAATCTGGAATTGCGCTCAAAACTCTATTCCATGTTGGAATAAATGGAGTCTCCATTGGGTTTTCAAAAAAAGATTCTCCTGCTTTCATTATGTTTAATGCAAATAATTCTACGGTTTTTTCTTCAATATGAGAGTCAAAATTCAAATCATTCATCTGTGCATCACTTCTATATATATCTATCATATCTAGTGCAGCCCTGTAATAAGTTGCTTTAATACTTCTAAAGGTCTCTAAAGTAAAAATATTTCCCTGAGTAGCAAGTTTTCTTATTAATGCCTTTGTTATGTCAATAGACATTCTTGATAATCCAGAATTATCATCATTTTCTGATAATTCTTGATGCTTATGATCATATTTTTGAGCCAAATCAACTTGGCAGATTCTGTTACTAGCATGGTTTCGTTGCATTTCAGACAATACACCAATCTCTAATCCCCAATCAGAAGGTATTCTAAGTCTTGGTAACAAGTTTTTTCTAAAAGAAAATTCTCCGGCTAAAGGATATCGGAAAGATTTCATAAAATCTAAATATTCACTTCGACCAATTGTTTTTTCCATAGCAACTAAAAGAGGAAAAATAAGTAAACGAGAAACTCTACCGTTCATTTTTCCGTCTGCAACTCTTGGATAATATCCTTTACAGAACTGAAAATTAAAAACTGGATTAGCAACAGGATAGAATAATTTAGCTAATAAAGATTTTTCGTACGTTAATATATCACAATCATGTAAAGCAATAGATTCGGCCTTTCCTCTAGCTAAGGTCATACCTATGCAAAACCAAACGTTTCTTCCTTTCCCAAATTCATTTGGCGCCAACCCTTTGTTTTTTAATTCTTTATCAAGCTCCATCAATCTTGGCCCATCATTCCAAAGAATAGAATGAGATATTTTTAATTTTTCAAAAAATTTTGATGCCTCAATGTATTCCTTTTTGTTGGCCCTATCTAATCCAATAACTATATGGTTTAAAAATTTAGTTTGATTAATTTCACTTATAATTTTTGGTAATGCATCTCCAGCTATTTCAGAAAACAAACATGGCAGGATTAATTCCATTGGGTTAACTTTTGAAAATTTTATTAAATCATTTTCTAACTTTCTATAATTGCCTGCAGATGACGTTCCATATGAAAAATCATGTAAATTTGCGACTATACCATTTTGATAAAAACTACCCATTTCCTATCCCTCTAAATCAATATTAATTTTTTTAAGTGAAGCTCTCACTACTTCTTCCCAGCCTTTCGGTGCAGTTTGAGTTGCTCTAATTATTTTTTGATCTTTTAAATAACTTAAATTTTTTTTGTTTGGTAATGGAATTACACAAGGTTGATCACAAGCATTTAGCATTGAAATATCATTTGGGCTATCACCTACAACTATTGTATGTGTTTTGCATTTAAGTTCATTTTTTAACATTTCTATCAAAGTTTTCATTGCTTTACCTTTTGAACAATCATCAGATATATTATAAACTCTTCCACCCTCATGAAGCTTCATGCCAAATTTTTTTAAATGCCTGGTGAATTCATCTACTATCTCTTTAGAACCGTCAAAAACTAATGGCATTGAATAATCTCTGTTAAGAGCAAGCGCTAGATATTTTTTATTTAGACCAAGGATTTTCATTTGTTCTATTAAAGTCATATCTTTTAAAAACACACATCGTTTTTGAAAATCTGTAGGTATATTTTTTTTAAATTGGTCTACAATTTCAGATAAAGGCCTACTAAAGACAAGCTGGTTATCATTTAATTTGACTTTGGGATGAATTAAATCGAGATTATGTATTGCAGCACCATTTTCAACAATAAAAGGAAGATTTTGTCCTAATTGGTTAATAAATACCTGAATTTCTATTCTTGTCTTACTTGTGTTTGGTATAATTTTAATTCCATTTTTAATGCATTTTAAAATAAAATCTCTTATCTCTTTAAATTCAAAATTATTATGATCTAATAAAGAACCATCAAGATCTGTAAAAATTAATATTTGAATACTTTTCATGGCGTAAACTTAGGTATTGTTAAGATTTTATAAAGATTTTTGTTTAGCTACAATAAAATTTGACGATTTATTAGGCAAAAACATCCCTGAAATAATTACAGCTATTGATATGAAAGCCAATGATTTTAGTATATTAGAAAAATCAAATCCATTTTTCAACAAAATTGATATTGCAGGTAATACTGCTGCACCAGCACATAAATTTACCATAAATTTAATTGAAAGGACTCTGGCTCTCCAACTATCTGGAACATATTTTACTAAAATAATGTCAGTTATTGGAACTTGACCGAAGACAAACAACATACCCATTAGCATTATGAATAATAAGCTATAATCAAAAGTGAGACTAGCAAGATATATAAAAATTAGTTGACCTAAACCCATTGCTGACAAAACATATTTGGGAGGTATTTTGTCTGCTAACCAACCAGTACCTATTTGGGCGAATGATGCAAAAGCATAAACAAAGCCAGCCAAAACACCCGTGATAGCAATATCTGTTGAAATGTTTGTTAAATTTAGCTCAAATAATCTAGGTATGAGAAAAGTCATAGACCCAAAAATAAAACCACCAGATAATGTAACAATACTTAGACATATTAAAACTGTTTGCCATCCATCAGTAATTACATTTTTAGAATTATAATTATTTTTTATATTAGATATCAAATCATCTTCTTCAACAAAAGCAAGAGCTTGGGTAATGCCAAAAAGAAAACAAAAAATTCCTGGGATAATAAATGCAAGTTTCCAATCAGCATAAGCTATTAGAAACCCAGTCATAATTGGAGCTAGTGCAACCCCCATATTACCCCAGACACCATTTACACCTAGCCTTAACCCTACTTTACCTGGTCGTTTTGTTATCATTGCAATACCAACTGGATGATAAATAGCAGCAAAGAAACCTAATATGCCTAGTGAAATGCCTAACATCTCCACAGAATTAGAAAAAGCAGTTAGAACTGCACCTAATGCCAAACCAAAAGGATAAATTGTAATTAGTATAGCTCTTGAAAACTTATCAGCCAACCAACCCGCTAAAGGAGCTGCAGCTCCGAATAAGACCACCCCTAATGTTCCGTAAATAACAATTTCTTCATATGATAAGCCAAATTCCCTACCTGCATCAAATGCTGCCTTAGCGAAAATTAGCATCATAAAATGGTCTAGCAAATGACCTATATTTAGATATAAATCTGGTATGGAGTAAGTTTTAGAACTATCAAGATTTAGTAATTTCATATTTAAAGAACTATCTTTGTTTGATTTAGTTAAGACAAAAAAGTAGTAAAATCAGTATAATTTAATTTTTGAACTCTCAATGAATTTTCAGGGGCATTTTTATCCTCATAACCAATTGAAACCCCACATACTAACATTTCATTTTCTTTAAAATCTAATTGATCTGCAATTAATGTATGAAATCTTGTAAAAGCAACTTGGCCACATGTATGCAATCCCTCTCCTCTAGCACCCACTAAAATACTCTGAATAAACATACCAACATCCATAAATGTACCTGTAGCAAGTCGTCTATCCATGGTTATGAACATTCCAAGGGGAGCACCAAAAAAATGAAAGTTTTCCTGCATTTGTTTATCTCTTGCCTCAAAGTCATCTCGTTTTATATTTAAGAGTCTATATAGTTCAAAACCAACAGCTCGTCTTCTAGAAATAAATGGTTCAAACCACTCAGTTGGATAGTAATCAAATTCTTGTTTAAAATTTTTTGCAGAACCATTTTCAATTGATTCCAAAATAGAAGTAGTAATCTCTTCCTTTTTTTTACCTTCTACAACATACACATGCCAAGGCTGTATATTATGTCCACTTGGTGCAAAAGCTGAACATTCTAATATATTTTTTATTTTATTTCTTGGTATT
>QBXO01000062.1 GCA_003284565.1 SAR116 cluster bacterium AG-321-K23 | reverse complement strand
CTAGAAAATTTTAAAAAAGAAAAAACCTTACCAAAGTCATTGTCTGAAGAACATATAACATTGTTATTAACTAAAGCGAAAAATAATTTCAATGATATTGCAGAAGAAGATATCTCAAAAAAAATGAAAAGTTTAAGAATTTTTACTATTTTAGAAATTTTATATTCTACTGGTATGAGAATCTCTGAACTTATAAGCTTGCCTTTGTCAGATTTTATTCAAATAAACGATTTATTACAAATAAAAGGAAAGGGTGGTGCTTATAGGCAAGTTGCATTTAATAACAAAGCAAAAAAAGTTATTGAAATGTGGTTATTATATAGATCTAAAATAGAGATTTTTTCAAATAATAAATATATGTTTCCTAATAATGATGGTAAAGGATATGTTTCTCGTCAGTCAACACACAGAGATTTATATCAATTATCAAAAAGTTTAAATTTTAATGGTATAAATGTTTCTCCACACCAAATTAGACATAGTTTTGCCACTCATTTATTAAATCGTGGTGCTGATTTGCGATCTTTACAGAAACTTTTAGGTCATGCTGATATAAGTACTACTGAAACATATACAAAAGTTCAATCAAAGAGACTAGCAGGACTATTAAATGATATCCATCCCTTAAATAAAATTGAATTTAAAAATAAAGAAAGTATCAAAACATGATTAAGCATTTTTTGGCATTTGAAAAACAAATAGCAGATCTTGAAGGAAAGATAGAAGAGTTACGTCATTTATCCTCTAGTAGTGATATAAATATTGCTGAAGAAATTGGTAAATTACAATTAACGGTTTCTGAAAAGTTAAAATCTACTTATTCGCAACTAAATCCTTGGCAAAAAGTTCTAGTTTCCAGGCATCCTGAAAGGCCTCACTTTCAAGATATTATAAAGAATTTATTTGAGAATTATACACCTCTTTCAGGTGACAGAAATTTTTCCGATGATAACGCTCTAACAGGTGGTACAGCTTTTTTTAGAGGGAAAAGTATCGTAACTATTGGTATTGACAAGGGAAAGAACACCCAGGATAGAATTAACAAAAATTTTGGTATGGCTAGACCAGAAGGCTACAGAAAAGCAGAAAGATTGATGGAACTTGCAAATAAATTCTCAATGCCATTAATCATGTTTGTTGACACCGCAGGCGCATATCCTGGTAAGGGTGCAGAAGAAAGAGGTCAGGCAGAAGCTATTGCAAAATGTATAGAAAAAAGTTTGGCAATTACTGTACCATCTATTTCTGTAATTACTGGTGAGGGCGGATCTGGTGGAGCTGTTGCTCTAGCAGTTGCTAATAATACATTGATGTATGAGCATGCAATTTATTCTGTGATTTCTCCAGAGGGTTGTTCTTCTATATTATGGAGAAGTCCTGAAAATGCAGAACAAGCGGCTGAGGCTTTGAAATTAACTGCTCAAGATATGGAAAAATTTAAGATTATCGATGAGATAATTCCTGAACCAATAGGAGGAGCTCATAGAGACCCAATTTCTTCAATTAATAATCTTGGAGATGTTCTAGAAAAAAGACTTCAAGAATTGTCAAGTTTAAGTGAAGAAGAATTAATCAAATTAAAAGAAAGCAAATATTTAGAAATTGGTTGAGTAGTTCTTTATTGAATGCAAACTGGGGATTGCTTTTCTAGCAGCAACAACTTCATCTAGATCTATCTTAGCACTTATCATACATACCTTTTTTTTTGCATCTTTTAATATTTGACCCCATGGAGATATGATTAAAGAGTGACCAAAACTTGTTCTTCCGCACTGGTGTTCTCCAGTTTGTGCAGGTGCAACTATGAATGACCCTGTCTCTATGGCCCTGGCTTTTAACAACGTGTGCCAATGAACTGGACCAGTTACATTTGAAAAAGCTGAGGGTACGACAATTATTTCAGCTCCATTTAGTGACAAGTCTTGATATAATCCTGGAAATCTTAAATCATAACATATTGTCATACCAATCTTAATACTATTGTTTTTAATTTTTGCAATTACTGCTGTATTTCCACCTAAGTAAGTATCAGATTCTCTAAAAATATCACCATTAGGTAGATTTACGTCATACAAGTGAATTTTATCATATCTATATAAAGTTTTCCCGTTCGGACCAATTAAAAATGACCTGTTTACTAACTTATCATTAATTTTTACAGGCAATGATCCAATTAAAATATAAATGGACTTGGATTTTGCAATTTCTTTTAAATATTGAAGGCTAATATTTTCATTTTCTGGTTTTGCTAAATATTTTGTATACATAGAATTTTTATGTAGGGAAGTAGAACATTCTGGTAAAGTAATAAAGTCTGCGTCAGCTTTAATTGCCTTATATATCAATTTTTTAATTGTTTTTAATGTGATTAATTCGTCTTTTGTTGCTGTATACTGAAGGCATGCAATTGATAGGTAACGTTTCATATTAATTTTTTAAAAACTCTAAGCCATTTTCTTTTTCTAGTTTGAATAAATCGTCACATCCACCAATATGATGATTTTTAAAAAAAATTTGTGGTACAGAAGTTTTGCCATTTGTCTTTATGACCATTTCATTTCTTTTTTCCCAATCTAAATCTATATCTATTTCTTTATACGAAATACCTTTTCTATTCAATAAAGATTTAGCGCGATAACAAAATCCACATAAAGAACTGGTATAAATAATTACATTCTTATTCATGAAATCTCTTTTGAAAATAAATTAAAATAAATCCTGAACACAATATATTAATGAATCATCTGCTGGTGGCATTTTATATTTTCTTAGCATGTTAGGCTTAACCCATTTGAGTTCGTTGTCTTCCATAGGTATTGGATTACCTTCCCATCTTCTACAAACATATAAAAGCAATAACAATTGGAACTCTTTATAATCAAATTCACTAAAAGATAGAGGAGCAATGCATTTATTATTTATATCAATGTTAAGTTCTTCTTTTATCTCCCTAACGAGAGCCTGTTCTGGTGCCTCATTTTTTTCAATTTTTCCACCTGGGAATTCCCAATAGCCTCCTAAATGTTTGTTTTGTTGTCTTTTCGACAATAAAATTTCATCAAATTCATTAATCAATGCAATTGAAACAACAATTTTTAAGTTTTTATGATCTGTAATCAGCATTTATTTCTATGTATTTATGAGTTAAGTCACATGTATATACAGAAGCACTATAGTTACCTACTCCTACGTCAACACTTAAAAAAATATTATCTTGTTTTAAATGCTTAGTTGCTCGAAGTTCTGAATAATTTTCAAAGACCATACCATTTTTAGTCACTAACTCATTGCCAATTCGGATTTGTATTTTATCTCGGTCGGCTTCTTGACCTGACTTACCAACAGCCATTATAATTCTACCCCAGTTAGCATCTTCTCCTGCAATAGCAGTTTTAACAAGAGGCGAGTTTGCAATAGAAAATGCTATAATTTTGGCTGATTTTTTTGAAACTGCTCCTGTAACTTTGATAGTTATAAATTTTGAGGCTCCTTCTCCATCTCGAACAATTAATTTAGCTAATTCTAGCATTAAACTAGATAAAGATAATTTAAATTCATTTAGACAGCTATCAGTAAGTTCATGAACCACTTTATGTTTAGCTTTTCTTGTGGAGACTAATAATACTGTGTCACTTGTAGAGGTGTCACTATCAACGGTAATAGAGTTAAAACTTTTTTCATTATTTGATAAAAGCAACTTTTTTAGAATATTTGACGATAGATTTGCATTTGTAAATATAAAACCTAACATAGTCGACATATTCGGCGCAATCATGCCTGAACCTTTTGCAATTCCTACAATCTCAATGTCAACACCATGAATTTTGCATTTTCTTGAAATAAATTTAGGAAATGTATCAGTGGTTTTAATTGCATTCGCTGCACCTAACCAGTCTAGTTTTTTTGATGAAGACATCAATTTTAAGTTTTTTATAATTAAATTTGGATCTAATTGTTTACCAATAACACCAGTGGAAGCAGTATATATTTGATTAATATTACAGTTTAATTTTATTGAGAGATATTTTGAAATTTTAAAAACTGTTTCGTCACCTAACTTACCAGTAAAAGCATTTGCATTACCAGAGTTGACGAAGATTGCTCTCACAATTGGTTCTTTGCTAGATTTAAGGTTTTTTTTACACTGATTTACGGAAGCACTTGAAGTTAATGATTGAGTAAAAACCCCTGCAATTAATGATTTTTTTTCAAATTCAATTAAAAGGAGATCATCTTCATTATTTGGGGTTTTTTTAATACCCGCATATATTGTTGAAATCTTAATATCGTCTAAGTGAATAGTCTTGGTTATATTTTTTTCCATTTTCACATTTTGCAAATTAATTATTTATTTCTTCCACAACTTTTGTGAATTCTAAAATTGATATGTTTTGATTTTTCCTTATCTCTTTTTCAAGGCCCGATAGTGAATTTCTTTTAATTTTATCAACAATTTTCTGCCTTACTTCATTTAATTGTCTTGGTTTTGAGACCCGTACATCATTTAACATGATTATATGATAACCAAATTTGGTTTTCACTGGCTTTGTCGTAATCATTCCCTTTTTTAATTTAAATGTTGCTTGTTCAAATTCTTTAACCATTTGTCCA
>QBXO01000061.1 GCA_003284565.1 SAR116 cluster bacterium AG-321-K23 | reverse complement strand
AGATTTGTGGCACGTATAGCAGGAGTAAATGTTCCAACTAATAAAAGAGTTCATGTTGCTTTAACCTACGTTCATGGCATTGGTTTAACAAGTTCTAAAAATATATGTAAGAAAATTGGAATTTCTGAAGATAAAAGAATAAATAACTTATCTGAAGATGAACTAACTAAAATAAGAGATTTAATTGATGCAGATTATCTTGTTGAGGGTGATTTAAGAAGAAAAACATCGATGGATATTAAAAGATACCTAGATTTAGGTTGCTTGAGAGGTCTTAGACATAGAAAAAATCTTCCGGTAAGAGGCCAAAGAACTCACACAAATGCTAGAACAAGAAAAGGCCCTGCAAAAGCAATTGCAGGTAAAAAGAAATAATCTTTTATAAGGAGAGCTCTAAATAATGGCCAAACAACCCACACAGACTAGAATACGTCGTAAAGAAAAAAAGAATGTTACAAATGCCGTAGCCCATGTAAATTCTTCTTTCAATAATACTGTCGTGACGATTACGGATATCCAAGGAAATGCTATTTCTTGGTCCTCCTCAGGTAGTATGGGATTTAAAGGTTCTAGAAAATCAACCCCATATGCTGCTCAACTCGCTGCAGAAGATGCAGGTAAAAAGGCATCAGAACACGGTGTAAAGACAGTTGATATTCAGGTTCAAGGTCCTGGTTCTGGTAGAGAATCAGCTTTAAGAGCATTACAAACGATTGGCTTTCAAGTTAATTCTATAAGAGACGTAACGCCAATTCCTCATAATGGTTGCAGACCAAAAAAACGCAGAAGAGTTTAGGCTACCATTTAAAAATTTATAACTAAATTATTATTTATAGAGAGTAATCATGATTGAAAAGAATTGGAAAGAAATTATAAAACCCTCAAAACTTGAAGTTAAAGAAGAAAGTAAAACTGAAAACACTTCAATCATAATTGCTGAGCCTCTTGAACGGGGTTATGGTGTTACGATTGGAAATTCTCTTAGAAGAATTCTTCTTTCATCACTTCAAGGCTCTGCTATTACCTCCATTCAGGTTCAAGGTGTTCTTCATGAGTTTTCTTCAATTCCAGGAGTTAAAGAAGATCTTACTGACATTATTTTAAATGTTAAGGGTATTAAAGTTAAAATGGAATATGATGGCATAAAAAAAATTCAATTAAACGTAGAGGGCCCAATTACAGTAACAGCAGGTATGATAGAGTGCCCATCTGAAGTTGAAATAATGAATAAAGATCACGAAATTTGTACATTAGACAATGGAGCAAAACTCTCTGTTGAATTTACAGTTGAAAATGGTAAAGGTTATGTCTCATCTACAACTAATAGAAAAGAAGAGTTGCCAATTGGTGTTATACCGATCGATGCTATCTATAGCCCTGTTGTTCAAGTTTCATATAATGTCGATAATGCTCGTGTCGGACAACAAACTGATTATGATAAATTATCATTAGTAGTTACAACGGATGGTTCAGTATCACCTGAAGACGCTGTAGCATTTTCTGCAAGAATTATGCAAGACCAATTAAATAACTTTATTAATTTTGAAGAACCAGAGGAAGAAGAGGCTCCTGAAGTTTTAGAAGATCTTCCATTTAATAAAAATTTACTTAGAAAAGTAGATGAGTTAGAGTTATCTGTTAGATCTGCAAATTGCTTAAAAAATGACAATATAGTTTATATTGGTGATTTGGTTCAAAGATCAGAACCTGAAATGTTACGAACACCTAACTTTGGTAGAAAAAGTTTAAATGAAATAAGAGAAGTGTTAAAGGTTATGGGTTTAGAACTGGGTATGGACGTTGAAAATTGGCCACCAGAAAATATAGAAGAGTTAGTAAAGAGATTAGAAGAACCATTCTAATTTAATCAAGAGGTTTGGGAGTACTATATGAAACATAAAATTAAAGGAAAAAAATTAAACAGAACATCCTCTCATAGAAAAGCTCTGTTTAAAAATATGGCTCAGGCAATAATTAAGCATGAGCAGATAATTACTACTGTTCCTAAGGCGAAAACTATGAAACCTATAATCGATAAGCTTATTACTTTAGGAAAAAAGGGTAGTTTACATGCTAGAAGACAAGCCTTCTCTCAACTCAGAGATAATGATATGGTTTCTAAACTATTTAACGACCTTGCTGCTAGATACGCGAATAGACGAGGAGGTTATTCGAGAGTTCTGAAGGCAGGTTTTAGATATGGAGATACTGCTGCAATGGCTGTTTTTGAGCTGGTAGATAGAGATGAAGATGCACGAGGTAAAGATAGTGGACCAATTCAAAGTAAAAACACAAATGAAGAAGATCCAAAAGAAGCTGTTGCAGGATAATTTTGTACTACATAAACTTCAAAACCGTTCAAATTATATGAACGGTTTTTTTTTGAGTAAAAGATGTATTTTGATAAATTTATAGGAATAGATTGGTCTGGTGATAAAAATAGCTTTCAAAAGGGGATTAGTGTAGCTGAATGTACTAGAGGAGATGAGGTTCCAAATATAGTTAAGCCTCCAGGTGATAAATATTGGACAAGATCAACCTTAATAGAATGGCTTTATAAAGAAGTTAAACTACAAAGAAATCTGATAGGATTTGATTTCGCATTTTCATACCCTTTTTATGATAGATTTTGTTATTTTCCAGGTATCAAAAATAGTCCTGTTAATCCAGAAAAATTATGGGAACTAATAGAAACTGCAAACAGTAATGCTAAAAATTTTTATGGTGGAGAGATATGGGCAAATAAAACTTATGGTAAATATTTTAATTCTCCAAAAGTTAGAGGTTCCCTTTACTTTAGTAGAAGAAGATTTACGGAAATAGTTGCTAAGAAAAACATACACTCTCCAAGTTCAACTTTTAATTGTGTAGGACCTGGTGCTGTTGGAACAGGTACGTTGGGGGGTATGAGAATTCTTAATTTGTTAAAAAGTAAAACAAAAATTTGGCCTTTCGATGAAATAAATTTTTCAACTAGAAGTGTACTTGTTGAAATATTTCCAACTTATTATTTTCGACTTTCTAATGTTAAACCTGAAAAAAAAATAGGTTATACAATCGAAAAAATTAATAAATCATTAAAATTTTTTAATTCAAAACCTCTTAAAAAAAACTATATAATTGGCGGTCCTGATCAAGACGATGCTGATTCAATTATTTCGTCAGCAGCATTAAGATGTTTATCAACTGACAAAAAAATTTGGGATGTTCCAAATTCATCCAAGAAAGAGGGATGGATCTTTGGAGTATAAATAAATATAACTGAATATAGAAATTTATAATGTTGAATATTAAAATACCTGAGAAAGAAGATGGAACTAGACTCGACAGATGTGTCAGAAGATTATTAGGACAGATAAACCAATCACTTTTAGAAAAGTTGTTAAGATCTGGAATGATTTTGTTAGATGGGAAAAAAGCTAAGTCATCAACTAAGGTATCTTCTGGTCAAGAACTAAACTATTCACAAAAAATAAGTTTTGAGGGGACTTATAGAGTAAAAAAAATAAGTGAATATAATGAAAAATATTATAATAATTTATTTAAAAAAATATTTATAAAAGAAACGAGTGAATATATTGCTATTAATAAACCTTGCGGACTTGCTGTCCAAGGTGGGAGTAAGCAAAAGTTACATATTGATGATATGCTTAAATGCATTTCTACTGATAATATTTCACTAAAACTTGTCCACAGAATTGACAAAGATACATCTGGTTTGTTGTTGCTTGCAAAAAACAATAAGGCAGCTAAAAAATTTACATCTTATTTTAAAGATCGAAAAATTATTAAAACATATCTGGCAATTGTTTCTCCATGTCCAAATGACGATATAGGTACTATTGATTTGCCATTATCAAAATCATATACAAAAAACTATCAGAGAATGTTAGTTGACCAAAACATTGGTAAAAGAGCTATAACTGAATATAAAGTTGTAGATAAGGTCGGACCACGTGTGGCTTTAGTTGCTCTTTATCCAAAAACAGGTCGTACTCATCAATTAAGAGTTCATCTAGAATATATAAATGCCCCTATAGTTGGAGATAACAAATATAAGGGATTGTCAGAAGTTTATATGTCCTCTCAACATTTACCAGAACATAAGAAACTTTCTCAGATTAAATGGATACCAAATAATATAAAGAATTTACAATTACACGCTTATTCAATTAGAATATCTAAAAATGAGACCATTACAGCGGAAGTCTCGGAAGATTTTAAACAAAACTTAAAATTTTTAGGTTTAAAATTACCAAAAAATTTACATAAAATCTTTATCTAGTTGTTGGAGAGTAGAAATTGTCAGAAGATTTAAAATTAGCTTTGTTTGATTATGATGGAACCATAGTCGATTCTGCGATAATGATTGTTCAAGGCGCTATTGAAGCTTTTAGAATGTGTGGATTGCCAGACCCAGATCCCAAGAAAGTTAGAGAAAACATTGGAAAGCCACTTGCAATTGCTTTAGATGAATATATGCCTCCAGGTTTCAATGTAACACCAGAACAAATTTCAGATGCTTACAGACTATGGTATGCAGAACAAGGTAGATTAGGTTTACAAAATGAACCACTATATCCAGGTTTGGTGGAATTATTGAATGAACTTAAACAAAGAAATTGGTTAATTGGAATTGCAACTAACAAGTCGAGAATTGGGTTAACAAATGGTTTGGCAAAACATGATTTATCAAAAATTTTTGATATAACAATGAGTACAGACGAAAATATACCAAAACCTAATCCTGCGATGGCAATTAAAGC
>QBXO01000060.1 GCA_003284565.1 SAR116 cluster bacterium AG-321-K23 | reverse complement strand
TTTTTATATCTTTACATGCAGATTCTAGTAAAAATAAGAGAGCTAGGGGAATTTCAGTTTTCAGTCTTTCAGATAAAGCATCAGATAAAGAAGCACAACTGCTAGCTCAAAGAGAAAATAAAGTTGACAACTTTTTAGGTAATATTGAAAAAATTGATGACCCGCTAATCTATGGCACTCTAATTAAAATGTTTCAAAGAGAGGCAATGAACGATAGTTCATTTTTAGCAAAGAATATTTTGTTAAATTTAGAAAAAACAAAATTAACTGTAAATAGAGGTCACAGGTTTGCAGGATTTACAGTTTTAAAATCTTATGATATCCCTTCTGTATTGATTGAGATTGGTTTTTTATCAAATAAACAAGAAGAAAAAAAATTACTTAATCCAGAATATTTAAATGAGCTCAGTGAAGGTTTAGCCATATCAATTGAAAATTATTTAAGTACTTACGAAAAATAGATTTTGTCCTAAAAATGCCTAAATTAATTTATACGAATATTTTATGAATTTATTTTTTTATTTTTTTACATTGTTTTTTTTATTTATCTTATCTGGAATAGCATTGTTTTTTTATGGTTTATGGTTTTTTGGAAAAGACCTTCCTGACTATAAAGAATTATCAAAATATAACCCAAATATTGTTACAAGAATTCACGCAGGTAATGGTGCTCTTTTAGCAGAATATGCAACTCAGAAAAGAGTGTTTGTTCCCGTAAATGTAATTCCTAAAAAAGTTATAAACGCATTTATTTCAGCTGAAGATAAAGACTTCTATAATCATTTTGGTATAGATCTTAAAGCTACTCTAAGAGCTTTAATCACCAATATTAGAAATATTGGAACGGGAAAAAGATTGATTGGTGCATCAACAATAACACAACAAGTTGCAAAAAACTTTTTGTTATCGTCAGAGTTGTCATATGAAAGAAAAATTAAAGAGGCTATTCTAGCAATACGTATTGAAAGAGCATTTTCAAAAAATGAAATTCTAGAATTGTATTTAAATGAAATATATCTGGGTTTTAAATCTTATGGAGTTGCAGCAGCTGCTCTTAATTATTTTGACAAAAGTTTAGATAACCTAGATATATCCGAAGCTGCTTTTTTAGCAGCTCTTCCAAAAGCACCCAATAATTACAATCCAATCTATAAAAAAAATCAAGCTATTCTTAGACGAAATTGGGTTTTATCCCAAATGGTTAAAAATGGATATATTGAGGAAAAAATTAGAGAGATAGAAAGTAAAAAAACTATAGATGTACGTTCATCAAGTGGAATAGACAAAGGATATGCTCCTTATTTTACAGAAGAAGTTAGAAAAATATTAATAAAAAATAAAAACATTGGATCAAAATTATATACGAATGGGTATTCAGTTAGAACTACAATTGACCCCTTTTTTCAATCAAAAGCAGATAAAGCGTTAATTAAAGGTTTAGAAAACTTGGATCAAAGACAAGGTTGGAGAGGGCCAATAAGTAAAATTAATTTATCAAATTTTACAAGAGATGAACTTTTAG
Source organism: SAR116 cluster bacterium AG-321-K23 (assembly GCA_003284565.1). Lineage (GTDB taxonomy): Bacteria > Pseudomonadota > Alphaproteobacteria > Puniceispirillales > Marisalimonadaceae > Marisalimonas. The sequence continues at coordinate 3,344 of QBXO01000060.1, read as the reverse complement.
AATATCTTAATAATTTTAAACAAACACTCCCTAAAAATAGAATGTTAGCTGTTGTAACAAAAGTATCCAAATATGCTATTCATGTTTTATTTCAAGAAGGAACACAAAATAAAATTGAATTTAAAAATGCATCATGGGCAAGACCTCAGACACTTAAAAATGATGATAAAAATCGATTAAATATTTTTTTAGGAAAAAAGTATAAAAATTTTGATGAATTCATTGAAGATGGAGATATAATTGTTGTTAAAAAAAATAAAAATAATAACACGACATACTACTCTCTTTCTCAAATACCTATTGTAAATGGAGCAATAGTTGCTTTGGATCCACATACTGGAAGAGTTTTAGCAATGAGTGGTGGATATAGTTTTCAAAATAGTGAGTTTAACAGAGCAACCCAAGCAAACAGACAACCAGGGTCTGCCTTCAAACCTTTTGTTTACTTAGCAGGTTTAGAAAGAAATTATAAACCAACGGATTTAATTCTTGATGCTGCACTTGCATATGATCAATGCTTAGGTTGTAAAAAATGGAAACCTGCGAATTATACTAAGAAATTTTATGGACCTAGTCCTATGAGGTTAGGTATTGAAAAATCAAGAAATTTAATGACGGCAAGACTTGCTATCAAATTAATAGAAGAAGATAAAATTGTTAAAAATTATATTCAACTTGGTTACACAAATAAATTAATTGCACAAAAGCTAAATAAAAATATTAATGTTGTAAATTTTATTGTCGACAATATTAATAAACAACAAAAAAGTAAAAAAAATGTAAATATTATTCAACATTATGCTGAAAAATTTGGAATAAGCGAAAAATTGCCGTCTTACTTATCAATGTCTCTAGGAGCTGGCGAGACTAACTTACTTAGTTTAACAAATGCTTATGGTATGATAGTAAACGGAGGTAAAAAAATAACACCAACACTTATAGATCGTGTGCAGGATAGAAGAGGAAGAACCATTTTTAGGCATGACAAAAGAGAATGTAAAAATTGTAGTGGTGATAAATCAAATGCGCTAAATATTCCTTTAGAAGCTGTAAAAGATACAAGGAAAAAAATTATTTCATCTTCATCTGCCTACCAAATGGTATCAATGTTAAAAGGAGCTATCAATAGAGGAACTGGAGTAATAGTAAAGTCTTTAGAAAGAAACTTAGCTGGTAAAACTGGCACTACAAATGGAAACACTGACGCTTGGTTTATAGGTTTTTCAAGTGACTTAGTTGTTGGAATTTTCGTTGGTTTTGATAATCCAAGACCTCTAGGATACAAAGAAACTGGCAGTTCAGTAGCAGCCCCAATATTCAAAGATTTCATGAAAGAAGTACTTAATAATGTCCCTGATATACCTTTTAGAAGACCATCAGGTATAAAGCTAATATCAGTAGATCCTAAAACAGGTCTTAAAGTAAATTCCAAAGTAAAAGGTTCTATCTTGGAGGCTTTCAAGCCTGGACAATTTCCAAATTTAAATTATGATAAATTAAAAACAGATTTTAAAAAAACAAAAAACTCTTTAAAAAACTTATCTCCCTTATATTAATTACTTGGTCACTAAAATTATGCAAGCTGATATCCAAATAAAATTTAATGATATAGATCATGCTATAAATATTTTAAAAAAACATCTTAATTGGGAAAATTCTCTTAAACTTATTATAGAGTATAATAGTTTAATTGAAACGCCAAATTTTTGGAATGATAAGATTAGAGCTCAATCAACTATGAAAGAAAAGAAGCAACTAGAAAAAAAAATTGATCAAGTTAAATCAGTTGAGATTCAGAAACAAAACTTATTTGAACTAATTCAATTAGCAGAAGAAGAAAAAGATAATGTCTTAATTGAAGAAACTATTGTACAAGTGGAAAATTTAGTTAAAACCTGCAATAAGCTTCAATTAGAAAGTTTGTTATCTGGTGAAGCTGATGCAAATAATTGTTATATCGAAATACATTCTGGAGCGGGAGGTACTGAAGCTCAAGATTGGGCATTAATGCTTCAAAGAATGTATTCAAGATGGGCTGAAAAAAGAGGTTTCTTAGTATCCTTTATAGAAGAAAGTTCAGGAGATGAAGCGGGTATTAAGTCCTGTACATTATTAATCGAGGGCTTTAATGCATTTGGATGGGGAAAAACAGAATCTGGTGTTCACAGATTAGTACGTATTTCTCCTTTTGATTCTTCTTCTAGAAGACATACAAGTTTTGCTTCAATATGGGTTTATCCTGAAATTAATAACGATATAGATATAGAAATAGAAGATAAAGACCTTAGAATTGATACATATAGAGCATCTGGTGCAGGTGGTCAGCATGTTAATAAAACAGACTCAGCTATCAGAATAACTCATTTACCAACAAACACAGTTGTTCAATGCCAAAATGATCGATCACAACATAGAAATAAGGCTCAAGCAATGTCAATGCTTAAAGCTAAATTATACGAAATAGAATTAAAAAAAAGGGAAGAGAATAATAATCAAAACGAAATTGATAAAGGTGAAATTGGATGGGGAAGTCAAATTAGATCTTATGTACTTCATCCATATCAAATGGTAAAAGATTTAAGAACGAACGTAGAAGTAGGAAATACACAAGCTGTATTGGATGGAGATATCGATGTTTTCATTGAATCTGCGCTAGCACTTAAAGTAGGTATGAAAAGATAGAAATTTATTTATCCATTTTTTCAATAGTTGCCAGCACTTCTTCTGCGTGACCAGGAACTTTTACCTTTTCCCAAACACTAGATATAATGCCTTGTTCATTGGATATGAAAGTCGCTCTTTGAACGCCCATATATTTTCTACCGTACATAGATTTTTCAACCCATACCCCAAATTGTTCACAGACATTATTTTCAAAATCAGCACCAAGCTCACACGTTAGATTATGTTTTTCTCTAAACTTAGCTTGTTTTTTTTGATTGTCTTTAGAAATACCAATAACAATACAATTTAATTTATCAAATTTTTTATGAAGATTAGTAAATGCAATTGACTCTGCAGTGCATCCAGAGGTGTCAGCTTTTGGGAAAAAGAAAACAACTATTTTCTTTCCAAGATGGTTTGAAATTTTAAATTCACCTCTGTCTGTTAATATTTCAAAATTGGGTATTGTATCATTTACTTTTAACATTGATAAAATCTCATATAATTAGAATTAATTTTAATAATAAGTTATATTGTAATAGAGAAATATATCAACTTAGATTTTATTATGAAAGATTTAGAAAAAAAATGAGAAAAATTGTTTTGATATCATTTTTTATATCAATTCTTTCTGTGTCTGGATTCATATCATCATTTTTTATTTATCCAGATCGAATGCA
>QBXO01000059.1 GCA_003284565.1 SAR116 cluster bacterium AG-321-K23 | reverse complement strand
GTTCTAATAATAAAGAATGAGGCATTCTTCCATCCATAATTACAGATGCCTCAGCACCACCTAAAATTGCGTCAATGCACGTTTTAATTTTAGGGATCATGCCACCAACTACGATTTTATTTTTTATTAGCTCTTGTGCTTCTGAAATTGTCAATTCTGGAATCAACTTACCATTTTGGTCAAGAACTCCTGCAACATCAGTTAACATAATCATTCTAGAAGCTTTCATTGCAGCTGAAATAGAACCAGCTGCTGTATCGGCATTTATATTATAAGTTAAACCATCTTTTCCAATCCCAACAGGAGCAATTACTGGTATCATTTTTTCATTAATTAAAGCATGAATAACTTGAGGATCAATTTTTTCTGGTTCACCCACATAACCTAGATCAATTGCTTTTTCCACATTAGAGTCTGAGTTATCGTCAACTTTAATTAGTCTTTTAGCTGTTATTAAATTTCCATCTTTACCAGAGATACCAACTGCTTTTGCTCCAGAATTAGCAATTGCTGAAACTATTGACTTATTTGTTACTCCACTAAGAACCATTTCAACAACATCAATTGTTGCTGCATCAGTTATTCGAAGACCATTTATAAACTCAGTTTTTATTTGAAGCTTAGATAACATTTCACCAATTTGAGGTCCACCTCCATGTACTACAACTGGAAGCATCCCAACTTGTTGTAATAAAACTATATCTTTTGCAAAGCTATTTACATATTCCTTTTTGCCCATCGCGTTTCCACCAAACTTTACAACAATAATCTTATTTGCATAACGTTTCATGAAAGGTAGAGTTTCTGTAAGAAAATCAGCTTTTTTTAGCCATTCAGAATGAATTTTATCATTATTTTTTTTCAATGCATTAACCACCTTAATTTTTATACTATTGTTATCATATAATTTTGAAATTAATTATTATTTTATCTTTTTTATGCAAAGCTAGCCAAATATGTTCTCAGCAAACCAATACCGTTATTTTTGAAACTTGAAGTGGCCATTATTTCTGGGAAAGCCGCTGTATGTTTAGAAATAATATTGGTCGAGTTGTCTTTTACTTTTATGATTTCTTCATCACTCAATTTATCAATTTTTGTTAAAACTAAAACCCAACTTACTGCTGCCACATCAAGTTCTTTCATTATAGTTTTATCTAAATCCCCAATCCCGCGCCTGCTATCAATTAACAAACATACGGTTCTAAGAGTTGGCCTTCCTTTTAAATACTTTAAAGTAAGGGATGTCCAAGTTTGTATATCTTTCTTTGGTGCTTTTGCATAACCATAACCAGGCAAATCAACTAACCTAAGTCTGTGGGTTTGATAAACAAGATCAAAAAATATCAATTGCCTAGTTCTTCCTGGTGTTTGGCTCGTTCTAGCTAATGTTTTTCTATTAGTAAGAGCATTAACAAGCGAACTTTTGCCAACATTAGATCTTCCTGCAAATGCCACCTCATTACCTTCCTCAGAAGGTATAGCGCTAGTTTCAAGAGCTGCAGCTACAAATTTGCATTCTCCAGAAAATATTTTTCTAGCTTTATCAATTTCAAGATCATCATATAACAAGAATTTAACCTACTTATTTTGATTCTTTATTCATCTTATTCATAATTACCCATTGCTGACATATGGAAAGCAGATTATTCCATGTCCAATATATAACTAAGCCAGCTGGGAAAGTTGCTAATAAAAATGTAAACGCAACTGGCATCCACGCAAATATTTTAGCCTGAATAGGATCAGGTGGAGTTGGGTTTAATCTTTGTTGTAAAAACATTGTCACACCCATTAATAATGGCCAAATACCAATATTTAAGAAGTCCGGTAACATTGATGTACTATAAGGAAGCAACCCAAATAGGTTAAAAATACTGGTGGGATCTTGAACAGATAAATCTTTGATCCAACCAAAAAAAGGTGTTTGCCTCATTTCAATTGAAACAAATAAAACCTTATATAGAGCAAAGAACACTGGAATCTGAACTAAAATTGGGAGACATCCTGCCGCAGGATTCACCTTTTCTTTTTTGTAAAGATTCATCATTTCTTGGTTTAATTTTTGTCGATCGTCACCAACTCTTTCTCTCAATTTTTGGATCTGAGGAGTTAACACTCTCATCTTAGCCATGCTTTTGTAAGATTTATTTGCTAATGGAAAAAATAATAATTTGACAATTACTGTTATAGCCAAAATTGCTAATCCGAAATTACCTAAATAATCATTCGCCCAAGATAAAGCATAAAAGAAAGGTTTCGTTAAAAAATAAAACCAACCAAAATCAATGGCTAAATCAAAATGTTGAATGTTAAATTTTTGTTCATATTGGTCAAACAATGCCAATCTTTTCGCTCCTGCAAATGTCCTTGATAGAAACTCACCTTTAGAATTTGCAGAAACAGTTACAGCATTTCCTAAGAAATCAGTTTGATATTGTCCACCATTTGAACTTAATTTTCTAAAAGTAAAATTGTATTTCTGGTTTTGATCAGGTAAAAGAGCTGTCATCCAATATTTGTCAGTCAATCCAATCCAACCACCTGATTCATCTGGCTTTATATTAATACCCTTTTTACCAGCCTCTGTTAAATCACCATAACTTTGTTCAGACAATGTTTTATCAAAAACCCCAAGCGGACCCTCATGCAATACAAAAAAATCAATTGTTTCTGGTTCACCAGCTCTTCTAATTAAACCATATGGATATAAAGTAACTGAATTAGCAGAACTATTTTCAACCCTTTGGTTAACAGTGATCATAAAAGTATCATCAATGCTTATATCTTGATAAAAATTAATTCCTTCACCATTACTCCATTTTAAAGTAACATTTTTTTCAGGAGTTAAAAGATTACTTGAGGACTGCCATAATGTTTTACCATTAGGAACTTTTACCCCATCAGGACTACTCCACCCAAATTCAATAAAATATGGCGTCCTACCATTAGACTTTAATAATAATTTAATCATATCGCTCTCAGTGTCGAGCGATTCTCGATACTGTGTTAAAGTAATATCATCAATTCTTGCACCCCTTAATGAGATGGACCCAGATACCTCTTCACTTTCCATTGAAATTCTTGGAACTGTTTTATTTTGGTCAGTTGGCTCAGTATTGTCTGATGTAATAATTCCATTACCTACATCTTCAGGCAAAGGAATGTTTGAGGTGTCATTATTTTCTTTTGTAATTTTTTCTTGTTGATATAAATCTTTTTTTGGATCAACAAATAATATTTGATAGCCTATGAGCACAGCCATAGATAAGCAAATTGCCGCAACTAAATTTCTTGTTTCTGGGTTCATATTTTCTCGCTCAATTTATATCTAATAGAAATACATAGTTTATATTTTATATTTGTTTAACCTAAAGTACCTTTGATTAAAAGAAATGAATTAAATAATTCATTTTATGGGATCATGTCCGCTTTTACCCCATGGGTGACATTTAATAATTCTTTTAAAACCTAACCAAATTCCTTTTTTTAAACCAAACTTGATAATCGAATCTTTTGTGTATTCAGAACAAGTGGGCAAGTATCTACAGTTATTTCCTAAGAAGGGTGAAATAATATATTTGTAAGCATCAATTAATGTAATTGAGGATGATGTTAAAAATCTTTTCATCATAATCTACTTAAACATTGTTTCAATTGATTGTGCATCTCAAAAAAAGAAGCCTTTAAAATTGACTGTTTTGCTATTAAAACATAACTATATTTTTCTTTAAACAAAATATTATCTTCTTTTAACAAGCTTGAGATTAATGCCCTCATTCTTCTTTTTGCCCTATTTCTTTTTACTGCATTACCAATTCTTTTAGTTGCCGTGAAACCAAACATCAGCCCTTGATCTGACATATTAGGGTTACAATACTCTTGTAAAATAAAATTTTTGTTATGGATTTTTTGCCCATGCTTATTAGATAAAACAAAATCTCTTCTCTTCTTTAAAGTTACAAGTTTCATTTTACCATCTCATAAGCTATCTGACTTAACAAACAAGATATAGAAATAATTAAAAAAGTTTAAGCTGAGAGTTTTTTTCTACCTTTTGCTCTTCTACTACGAATCACATTTCTTCCACCTACAGTAGACATTCTAGATCTATATCCATGTCTTCTTTTTCTCACTAAATTACTAGGTTGAAATGTTCGTTTCATAATTTTCCTGTATTAAATACAGCCCCTTAAATCTATTTAAGTTTTTTTAGACGCTTTGCATCAGTTAGTCAATATGATTATTTTTGTGTGCGCTCAGAAATTGTAGGAGCTGGTTTCATTTCCATATCCCAAGGAAAATATATCCATGTATCTTGGGAAACTTCTGTTATAAATGTATCTACCTGTTCCCTACCACTTGGCTTAGCATATACTGTTGCATAATGAGCATTAGGCAAACTTGATCTTATAGCTTTAATAGTTTCACCAGTATCTACAAGATCATCAACTATTAGCCAACCTTCACCATTATTTGCTACACTAGATTCTTTTAAGACTTTTACATCACCCTTAGTCTTTTGGTTATAAGATAGCACGCAAAAAGTATCAATTAATCTAATATCTAGTTCTCTAGCCACTATAGCCGCAGGCACCAGCCCACCTCTTGTAACAGCAATTATTCCTTTATAAGGCTTTAGTTCCGATAAACGCCAAGCTAAAGCTTTGCTGTTTCTATGGATTTCTTCCCAAGAAACCGGAAAAGATTTGTCATATGTATTTGCATTATTCATGTAGTATATATAAAAGTTAAATTAATATTTTCTACACTAAAATAAACAAAAATATAATATTTATTTTCTTACTTGATTATAATTTTTTATGAAGATAACAATTATTAATAATTTAATAATGTGCGCTCGTAGCTCAGCTGGATAGAGCACTAGACTACGAATCTAGGGGTCAGGAGTTCGAATCTTCTCGAGCGCACCAATTCTTTCTTATTAATATCAATTAGTTAAAAGAATAGAGTCTAAATACACCTCAGAGAATACTAAGTTTTGACACAGGTTTGACACAACAAGGCAGTGAAATGTATACTAATTAAAGGTGAATATATTATACAATAATTATATTAACTGGGAAAAAAACAAATAGATTGGTAGAAAGAAAA
>QBXO01000058.1 GCA_003284565.1 SAR116 cluster bacterium AG-321-K23 | reverse complement strand
CGAAACTATAAAAAAAGCTTATAGTTTGTCTAAAAAAGCTCACTCTAATCAATTTAGAGCTAGTGGTGAGGAATACTTTTCCCATCCCTTGGCAGTTGCAAATTTTTTAGCTGAAATGAAACTAGACTCTTCAACTATAATAACAGCACTCCTTCATGACGTCGTAGAAGATAGTGATGTTACACTTCAACAGATCAAGAACGAATTTGGAATTGAGATCTCAAAGCTTGTTGACGGCGTTACTAAGTTATCTAAGTTAGATTTAAAATTTGGATTTGCTCAAGCTGAAAATTTTAGAAAACTCTTATTAGCATCATCTGACGACATTAGAGTTTTATTAGTAAAATTAGCGGATAGATTACATAATATTAGAACTATTGATGGTATTAAAAATGCTACTAAGAGGTCCAAAATTTGTTACGAAACTCTTGAAATTTTTGCTCCACTTGCAGAGCGTTTAGGTATAAATGCAATACAAAGAGAATTAGAAGATAGGTGTTTTGCAGTATTAAAGCCAGAAACTCGTGATTCAATACTAAAGCGTTTGAAATTAATTTATTCTCAAGATGAGCTAAATATTCCATATATTACAAAAGAAATTGAAAACCTTTTAAAAAATAATAATATTAAATGTCGTGTTAATGGTAGAATTAAAAGCAGTTATTCTATTTGGAAAAAAATGCAATATAAAAATTTGAGCATGGACCAATTATCAGATATTATGGCATTTAGAGTCATTGTTGACGATGTTACCGATTGTTATAAAAGTCTAGGTTTGTTGCATCAAGAATATTCTGCGATAATGGGACGTTTCAAAGATTATATTTCGGCTCCAAAGCGAAATGGATATCAATCACTTCATTCTAGTTTAATTGGCCCAAAAAAAACAAGAATTGAAGTTCAAATTAGAACTTCAATTATGAATGAATTTGCTCTTAATGGAGTAGCAGCACACTGGATTTATAAAGAAGGTAAAAAATGGTCAGAAGGAATCAAATTTAAGTGGGTTAGAGAACTTATACAAATTATTGAGGAAAGTAGTGAGCCTGAAGAATTTTTAGAAAACACAAAGTTAGAAATGTACAATGACCAAGTTTTTTGTTTTACACCAAAGGGTAACTTAATTATTTTACCTAAAGGAGCGACCGCAATTGATTTTTCCTATGCTGTTCATTCTGAAGTAGGTAATGCAGCAGTTGGTGTAAAAGTAAATAACAAAAATCGTTTGATGACAACTGAAATCAAAAATGGAGATCAGGTAGAGATTTTAACTTCCAAAAATAGTTTTCCTGATCCAAAATGGATTGATGTTTGTATAACTGGAAAAGCTAAATCTGCAATCAGAAGATTTATAAGAAACAGAGAAATAAAAGAATTTTTACAATTAGGTACAGCATTACTTCAAAAAGAATACAGACAACAAAATAAACGAATGCATGAAAAAAGCTTAGGTAAAGTTATAAACGAATTTGGTCTTATTGATTTAGAAGAATTGTTGATTGAAATTGGTAAAGGGAATATTAATTCAAGAGAGGTCTTAAATTTTTTATATCCTGAAAAACAAAATCAAAAATATAAATTACCAGTTTTGAAAAAACCTATTCTAAAAAATACTATGAAAATAAAAGGTGTAATTTCTGGTATGGCAATACATTATGCACATTGTTGTCATCCACTTCCTGGTGAAAGAATTGTTGGTATAGTTACTACAGGTAAAGGTGTTACCGTCCATGCACTAGATTGCTTTGCATTAGAAAAATTTAATGATATGCCGGAGGTTTGGCTTGAAATATCATGGGACAGAGAAGGTGAATCATTTCATAAAGGTTCATTAGTTACTGTCCTTTCAAATGAGCCTGGAAGCTTAGCTGACGTAACCAAAATAATTAGCTTGAATGATGGGAACATATCTAATATTCAAGTGGTATCGAGAGATTTAGATTATTATAAGTTTAACATTGATTTAGAAATTAGAAATTTGAATCATTTAAATCAAATTATTGCGGCATTGAGATTATCGCAATTTGTTGAAAGTGTTCAAAGAGGCAAAGATTAAATGGAGTGTTTTGATAATTAATAATAATTTTTTTTACAAAAATTTAATTAATAAATTCTCAAGATTTTTTTATTATTATAGACTGAGATTGGCTAGATTGCCAGCATCTGCATATGCTGTTTCATCAGGTTTTGCCTGTGGATCAATGGTTTCATTTACTCCTCTTTTAGGATTACATTTTATTTTAGCTGTAGTTTTCGCTTTTTTAATTAGAGGTAACTTTATAGCAGCTCTAATTGGAACAGTAGTTGGAAATCCTATAACTTTTCCATTTATATGGGGACTTATTTACAAAGTGGGCACATATGTTACTTCTATTAAGCGCGTTAATTTAAGTAATGATATAAATTTTGAGATGATTATTAATCAAACATATGAAATTTTCTTTCCTATGTTCGTAGGTGGTATTATTATAGCACCTTTTGTTTGGGTAACTACTTATATAATTATTTATAGCTTTATATCTTCGTATAAAAAAAGAAAAAATAAAAAAACTAAGAGATCATTATAATGATAAGAAAAATTAGACTGGGAATTAACATTGACCATGTAGCAACATTAAGAAATGCTCGTGGTGAAAATTATCCAAAAGTAGTAGACGCTGCAAAAATTGTTGAAAAATCTGGGGCAGATTTAATAACAGTTCACGTTAGAGAAGACAGAAGACATATAAATGAAAAAGATTTAGGTGATATTTTAGATGTTATAAATATTCCGCTAAATCTTGAAATAGCTGCAAATCCAGAGATGGTAAATATTGCACTTCAATATAAACCTAAATTCATATGTTTTGTTCCAGAAAAAAGAAAAGAAATTACTACAGAAGGTGGATTAGATGTTATAAAAAATTTTGATAATTTAAAAAAAAACATCCAAATACTTTTAAATTCTGATATTAACACATCAATATTTATTGATCCAGATAAAGACCAATTAATTGCAACTCATAAATTAGGAGTTAAAACAATTGAGTTTCACACAGGCACCTATGCAAATGCTTTTATGCAAAAAACAAATGTTGAAAAAGAGCTAAAGAAAATTACTGAAAGTGCTGCTTTTGCAAATGAATTAGGTCTGAATTGTCATGCAGGACATGGTTTGACTTTTGAAAATGTAAGTCCAATTGCTTCTATAAAAAAGATAGATGAGCTTAATATTGGACATTTTATAATTGCTAATTCAATTTTTGACGGATTAGAGACTTCAATAATAAAAATGCGTGAAATAATTTCAAAAGCAGCAAAATGATTATCGGAATTGGAACAGATATTCTTGATGAAAGGAGGATAAAAAAAATAATAAACAAATACGACAAAAAATTTATTGATCGTATTTATGGAAAGAAAGAAATTCAAATTGCACAAAATAAATTAAATTACTCTGAAAATTATTTAGGAAAAAGGTTTGCAGCCAAGGAAGCAACTTGGAAAGCTCTAAGTTCAACTAGGGGTGAGGGATTATTTTTTAGAGAAATAGAAACTTTGAATGATGCTAATGGTAAACCATACCTATCATTCACAGGTAAAACAAAAGATTTTATTAAAAAAAAAGAGATACAATTAAAAAATAAATTAAGATTTGATATCTCCCTATCAGACGAAAAACCATATGTCATTGCTTTTGTTATAATTTCACTTGCCCCTTATGTATAGGTAATGCATAAAGTAACAATATAAGTTAATTACACATTTGGAGTGTATTTTATGAAAAATTCTTTTAAGGAGCTTTCTAAAACTCTTTTAATAGCTGGATCAATAGCAATTTTTTTCCGCTCCATTTTTTTTGAACCTTTTAACATCCCATCAGGTTCAATGATACCAACTTTATTAGTGGGTGATTATCTATTTGTGTCGAAATATTCATATGGATATTCAAAATATAGTTTTCCATTTGGTTTAGGACCTATCAAAGATAGAATTTTATATAAAACCCCAAAAAGAGGAGATGTAATTGTTTTTAGAAAGCCAGGTGATGAAACTATCGATTATATAAAAAGATTAGTTGCACTTCCAAATGACACAATACAAGTAAAAAAAGGTATTCTTTATATTAACTCAAAAAAAGCAAAAAGAATTAAAACGAATATAGGTGTAATGAAAAATATATTTGGTGATGAAAAAGTGTTTACTCAATATAATGAAATTTTTGAAGGCTCTAATCCGCGTCAAATAATAGAGTCAAGTGACAATGATCCATTCGACGATACAATTTTATTTAAGGTTCCCCCAAATCATTTTTTCTTTATGGGTGATAATAGAGATAATAGTAGAGATAGTAGAACACCAGAGGTGGGTTTTGTGCCAAAGAAAAATTTAATTGGCAAAGCCGAAATTATTTTTTTCTCCCATAATAGTTATGCATCTTTTTTTGAATTTTGGAAGTGGCACAAAGCAATTAGATTTTCTAGAATTGGTAAAGCAATTGAGTAATGTCTTTAAATAATCTTGAAAAAAAAATTAATTATAAATTCAAAAACATTGCTCTATTAGAAGAGGCCTTAACTCATTCAAGTTATAAGATTAATAATACAAAAACAAAAAAAAAAAATTATGAAAGGCTTGAGTTTCTTGGTGACAGAGTCTTAGGGTTGATTTTGTCAGAGTTTTTTTTTAAAAGTTTCCCTGAAGTAAATGAAGGAATTTTAGATAATTATTTTCAAAAGAATGCTAATCAAGATAATCTCTTTAATTATGCACAAAAAATTAATCTTTCTGTTTTTTTAAAGACACAAAAAGGTGATAATTTAATAAACAATAAATCTATTTTAAGCGACTGTATTGAGGCTATAATAGGTGCAATATATATAGACTCTGGATTAGATGATTGTAGAATTTTTATAGTTAATAATATTATTAACAATAAGCATATTAGATCTAAACCTATAAAACATCCAAAATCACTTCTCCAAGAATACTGTTTAAAAAAATTTAAAACTTTACCTAAGTATAATATTTTAAACAAATTTGGTAATGAACATGATCCAATATTTGAAGTTTCTGTATATATAGATAGTTGTGATGTAGTATCCGCGACAGGCTCAAGCTTAAAAAATGCTGAAGAAGCTGCTGCTGCTAAATTATTGGATATTTTAAAAATATAAATTAAAAGTGATATTTACGTATTTTGAAAAAATTAGAGTTAAAATCAGGTTTTGTAAATTTAGTTGGAATTCCAAA
>QBXO01000057.1 GCA_003284565.1 SAR116 cluster bacterium AG-321-K23 | reverse complement strand
CAGTTACATAAATTTCAGGGATTTAACACTAAACGCTAGAATTGAAAATGAAAAATTTTTACCAGGTCCATTGGTTAAAATATTTTCATCAATTAATAACAATAATATTGAAACACAAAATTCTATACAGAAATTATTACAGAGTAAAATTGTAATTGGAAAAATTAAAATTTTATTAGTAAAGAATACAGATTTTTTAAATGAAAGAACTTTAGAAATAGATTGTGAAAACGTTTTCATATCTGAAATTATTAAAAATTCTAGATCTTTATTAATGGATTGTAACAATAGAAAAAATAATCATTTTTCACTAAGAGCTAATTTGGGTGAAGATTTTAATACATTTAGTGGAAATTTAAAAAACATTAATCCTAAGTTATTTTTGAATAATAAGTTTTTTGAAACCTCTAAATTGTTAAAACTTGAAATTTATAATGAGGTTTATCTGAATGGAAAATATAATATAAAAACTGGCAAGAATTTTGACTTACAAAGCGTTAACATTGTATCAATTGATTCGGTTTTAACTTCACGTAATCAAGAAGATGTAGAAATTTTAAAAACAAAGCTTAATGGTAAATTTTCATGGGAAAAGAAAGTTAATTTGTTAAAATTTTCTAATGTGACTTTAGGAGATCAATTGTTTGCTTATGGTGAATTCGATTTGAAATCGAAAAAGGGTTATTCAAATTTTTCTATTAAAAAAATACTACTTAAAGACAGCAAAAGCTATTTCATTAAATATTTAAATCTCTATTCTTCTCCTATTGGATTTAATATAAATCAAATTTTAAATAAATTTAGAGGAGGCAACTTAAAAAACCTAAGTCTAAATTTAGAATTTTATTTATTTGAAGAATTGGTCATAAGAAAAATTACAGGTTTATCTCATTTCAGTAATGTTAGATTTGAACATAATGATAAAATTTTCAAAAAAATACTTAGTACCATTACTGGAAATTTTGAATTTAGATTAAATCCTAAAGAAATTGTTGAAAATTCACTTGATTTCAACCTAAGAGCATCAGATGGATTTATTTTATTTAACGACCACAAATTAAAATATAAATTTAACAAAGCAAATATTATTGGAAAAATTAATGATAACAAGCAAACAATTTTTAAAGCAGATTTTTATAAGAAAAATAATTTAGAATATTCCTTTCGTGAAGTTGAAATTAAAGATAATAATTTCAATATTTCAAGAGTTGAATATTTTAAAGACAATCAACTAAGATATTCCTTTAATGATACAACAATCAAAAATTTAAATGTTACAAAAAGTTTTTTGAAAATGAAAAATAATCCATATATCAATAATTTGATTAAAAGAAAATTTGATACTCAAATTATTGGTGATACTGATATTGATATATTCTTGTCTGGCGATCTTAAAAAATTAAATTTTAATTTGAAGTTGGAATCTAATCTTAGCAAATCTTATATCAAAATAAATTATTTAGATGTTGTTAAGAAAAAAAATATCAAATCCTTTGTTCAGTCTGAAATATCAATAGTTAAAGGTACGATTTCGTCATTACAAAATTTACGTTTAACTGTTAAGAATGATATTTACAAGGTAGAACTAATTGATTTTAAAAACAAAAAAACAAGTGAAATTTTAATTAAAAATGTAATAACTCCTTACCAAAATATAGATAAAATATTATTTTCTAGAAATAGTAAAGCTCTAAACATATTTGCATCTGGCAAAAAAATAGATTTATCTAATATTAATGAAAAAATACAAAACAAATCTAAAAAAAATAAATATATTAAGCTTGATTTAACTTCAGATGTTATAAAGCTAAATCCAAAAATATCTTTGATAGGAAATTTAAATGGTAAAATTACAGATACCTCATTTAAGTCAACAGCATATGGTAAAATAATATTGGATGGTATACCCATAATGGATAATGGTAAATTCAAAATACAGATAGATGACAAGGCATCTAGCCTTGAAGGTTTAGGTCTAGTAGGTGGAGCAGAAACAAAAATCAATTTACGCAAAATGAAAAATAACTTTCCCAGTTTAATATTTGATACCTCTGACGGAGGAAAACTGCTAAGCGTTTTAGGTTTTACAAAAAATATTAAAAGTGGCGAAATGACAATAAATATTAACTTTTTAAATGATGATTATAATCATTATCAAGGACAAATAAAATCGAAAAAGTTTAGTCTTATTAATGCTCCTGGAATTATAAATTCTTTATCTATTTTAAGTTTTTCTGGAATAAGCTCAATAATATCTGGTGAAGGTGTTTTTTTTGACAAAGGTCAAGCAGACATTAATGTAAAAGATAAAATTTTTAAATTTAACAAGCTTTATTTAACAAGCGAGTCTCTAGGCATATCTGCTCAAGGTCAACTAGACTTGGAAAATAAATCAATTGATTTAATGGGTTCTGTAGCCCCAATTAAGTTAATTTCTAGAATTATAAGTGTAGTTCCCGCTGTAGGTGAATTGTTAACAGGTATGAAAAAAGAAGGATTGTTCGCGGGTCAATTTAGAATGTCGGGTTTAATAAAAAATCCAGAAATTAAATTAAATACAATGTCATTTGCTCCAGGGATTCTCAGAGATTTATTTTCAGATGATTGGCTTAATAATAATAGTATTTTTATAAAATAGTATTAATTGATCAATTCAAAATTAAGAGACCATGTTTTTTTTTACCATATGAAATTTTTGCTTTTCCATTCTCATAATCTTTAATAGTCAAAGTATAATTTTCGTCATTAACAACAATGTCATTAATCCTAGCTCCATTTCCTCTTATTAATCTTCTTGCTTCTCCGTTAGTATTTAAAAAATTTAGTTTTTTAAGAGCATCGATAATGCTTATTTCACTAATATTAACTTTTACACTAGGTAGTGCATCGTCTATTTGTGATTTATTAAATAAGTTTGCCGAGGATGATGAAATTTCATCTGCAACTTTAGAATCTCTGCATATTTTAGTAACCTCATTAGCTAATATAATTTTAGCATCGTTAATTTCAGCGCCTTTCAGGTTTTTTAATTTATTAATTTCTGAAATTGGAAGTTCAGTAAATAATTTTAAAAATTTTATAACATCTAAGTCTTCAGTATTTCTCCAATATTGCCAAAAATCCCAATCAGATAATTGATAACTATTTAACCAAATAGCCCCATTTGAAGTTTTACCCATCTTTGATCCACTGCTAGTTGTTAAAAGTGGAGAAGTTAGTCCATAAGCTTGCTCTGAAGTTACTTTTTTAATTAAATCTAACCCTGTTATGATGTTTCCCCATTGATCAGAACCACCCATCTGAATTTTACAATCATAATCTTTAGAAAGTTGTAAAAAATCAAAAGCTTGTAAAATAGAATAATTAAATTCTAAAAATGAAAGATTCTGCTCTCTTTCTAATCTTAGTTTTACACTCTCAAGATTATTAAGTTTGTTAACTGAAAAATATGAACCATATTCTCTTAAAAATGATATGTAATTTAAATTTTCTAACCAATCAGCATTGTCAACCATTATTGCATCATTACCATTTTCCCCAAATTTTAAGAATTTTTTAAAAATTGTTTTTATGCTCTCTTTATTTTTTTTTATTCTTTCTGATGATAGAAGTGGTCTAGCACTATCTTTTCCAGAGGGATCGCCAACTTTTGTGGTTCCACCCCCCATTAATACTATTGGTTTATTGCCTGTTTTTTGAAACCAGCGCAGCATCATTATTTGGATTAAAGATCCAACGTGCAATGATGGTGCTGTACAATCAAATCCAATGTATCCAGCAATAGAAGATTTTTTCATTTCCTCTTCTAGATTTTCTTTGTCGGTAACTTGATGTATAAAACCTCGTTCATTCATAATATTAATAAAATCAGAGTTATTCATTTTACTCATTTTGAAATCTCATAATTATTTATTTTTACAGCTCGTTGTATTCAGAGGAATCTAATACATTATTCAGATATTTTTTTATTGAATTCATTAATTCTTCATCATGGTTTGAAAACATATGATTAGCGTCTTTAATGTATTCCACTTCTATTTTTATACCTTTTTGGATAGATATTTTATCTACAAGTCTTTGGACCACTTCAGCAGGTACTCTTTTATTATTTTCTCCATGAATAATTAAACCGGAAGCTGGGCATGGAGCTAGAAAAGAAAAATCAAATTTGTCAGCTGGTGGTGAAACTGAAATAAAACCTACAATTTCTGGTCTTCTCATCATTAATTGCATGCCCACCCAAGATCCAAAAGAAAATCCAGCTATAAAAGTATATCTAGAATGAATATTTTGTGATTGAACCCAATCTAAAACTGCAGCTGCATCAGCAAGTTCTCCTTCACCTCCCTCATATATTCCTTCGCTTCTTCCTACACCTCTGAAATTAAAACGTAAGACAGAAAAACCTCTGTTTCTAAATTCATGATACATACCATAGGAAACTTTATTATTCATGCTACCCCCTTGATTAGGTTCAGGATGTAATATCAAGGCTATTGGGCTGTCAGATGTTTGTCCAGCATGGTATCTACATTCTATTCTTCCATGGGGGCCATTAAGAATTACCTCAGGCATTTATTTCTCCAGAAAATGAATTAGTGTCTTTATATCATAAAATAAATTTTGTATAAAACCCTTTAGAGATTAAGATATAAATTAATAATCCACCCATTAATTACTAAATCTAGATCTGTCAATATTAATTGAGCATCAAAATTAATTTGAAATAAAAATTAAAATTACTTTTATTAAAAATATAGTATAAAAATGTTAATGTTTTGAGAGATGATACAATGATATTTAAAAAATTGATAAACGAAATTGATTCAATTATAGAAAGAGATCCAGCTGCCAGAAGTAGGTTAGGAGTAATTTTTTTGTATCCGACATTTCATGTAATGTTCCTTTATAAGATTGGAAATATTTTTTGGAGATATAATTTAAAATTTCTTGGTAGATTAATTATGTATTTAGGTAGGATTTTTACTGGCATAGAAATACATCCGGCAGCAAAAATAGGAAGTAATTTTTTTATGGACCATGGTTTAGGTATAGTAATAGGTGAAACAACTGAAATAGGCGAAAACGTAACTATTTACCAAGGTGTTACTTTAGGTGGCATTATGCCTTCAATAAAAAGTGATTTACAAAGAAATCAAAAAAGACATCCCACAATAGGAAACAACGTAATTATTGGTTCAGGTGCTCAAATTTTAGGAGCAATAAAAATTGGAGACAATGCAAGAATTGGAGCTAACTCTGTAGTTTCAAAAGATGTGCCACCTAATGTTACTGTAGCAGGAGTACCTGCAAGAGAGTTTGGAAGATCAAAGAAAAATACATCTTTCAAAGCTTATGGAATATCTGTGAATGATACTGACCCAAGAGAAAAAATATTAGTTAATTTAATTAAAAAAGTAGAAATATTAGAAAATTAAATTCTCAAATCATCTGAAAAAGAATTAGCAATATATACGTTAATAATTACAAAAAATAAAAATATGAAAATAAAATCAAAACTTATCAATATTTTAGGTATCAAACTTTAGTTGTGAATAAACAAATATATCTAGATTACAACGCAACCGTGCCTCTATTGAAGGAAGTAAAAAGAGCCTTAATAGATTGCATGGATGTTGGTCC
>QBXO01000056.1 GCA_003284565.1 SAR116 cluster bacterium AG-321-K23 | reverse complement strand
TTTGCAGAAGAAGGAACAAAGATTCTCTTCGATGATTACACTAATCGTCCTTATTACCACTTCGTAGAAAAATACGTCAGCCGTTTTAAAGAATGTGGGAGCCAATGTATGTTTGTGGTGCCTTCAAAGGCTAATATTGATATGGTTGAGTTGGAAAAGGATATTGCTTCTTTCAGAAATGTTATGGATTGAAAACTTTCAATCATCTTTTCACTAACGCATTGATACTATTGAGTTCCCATGGTTCCTTTCGTACGCACCAACGAAGGGAATAGTTAGAAACTTGTTAGAAAGTGTTGTTAAATGCTGTATAAATAAATGCGTTATACCTATACCACTATTGAGTGGGTGTAGTTCTTGTTTCTTAAAGCATTGTTTTATTGTTTTTTCAAATATAGTAATTACAATATAGTTACAAACTCACAATAGTAACCGCAGATTTTCAACGAATTCCAAATTTTTTTATTTTATTGCTTGTGAGCTCAAAATTGCTAAATCTACTTCATTGATCTAAAAAGTAATAACAAAGTTGCATAAAATCTAAAACATTATAATCTTATAATTATTTAAATACCTTAATTCATTAATTAGTTGTTAGACATAAAATATGCGATTTTGGAATTATAAATCTGATGAATTCTATAATCTATATTCACAAATTTTTGATAGTAATTTTTCAATGGAAAAGAAAAAAGTTGTTCTCAGAGCTCTTTTTTCTGGTGAATATTGTCTAATGAGAATAACAAGTATTTCTAAACAATGTTACGAAGAATATAAAAAAAATAATTTTAAAAAAGTTACTAAATTTAAAAGAACAAACAAAAGGTTTATAAGACATCAATTTGTAACATTTAATGAAACTTTAAAAGAAATTCTTGATAGAAAATTTGAAACAAAAGATTTTTGGAAAATTATTGATAAGAATGAAAAAACCCATCTTATAACTAAAGGGGAAAAAGATAAAGAAGAGTATTCCTATATTAACATTCCAATTGAAGGGGGGTATTTTTTAAATAAAACAGTTGGTTTTGAATATGGGAAAAAAGAACAATTATATCTGAAATATATTAGCAAACAAAGAATAAGGTGGAAAAAAATGAAGTTTGATACGAAAGAAATTACCCCTAAATCAAATGATTAGTTTTTATGGAATAACTTAATGAATACTAAACTTAAAGGTACAAAATTTCAAATACAAGTTTGGGAAGAAATAAAAAAAATTCCTAAAGGCAGTATTAAAACCTATAAAGAAATTGCATGTAATTTAGGAAAACCTAATTCTTCTAGAGCTGTTGCAAACGCATGTGCTAAAAATCCATCCATTATTGAAATCCCATGTCATAGAGTGATTAGATCTGATGGGTTCTTGGGTGGGTATAGTGGTAAGGGTGGTGTTAAAAAGAAAAAGCAACTTTTAATTGAAGAAGGATTTAAAAAATTTAAATATGATTAATTAAATCTATTTGAATAAAGTCGTAATTAATTAAATGTTTATGTTAATGGAAATTTAGTATGAATGATAGTTTAGATTTAAGGAATAGAATACTCAAGATGAGAGAAAGTAATAATTTAGTTGTCACTAAAACAAATTCTTCAAATAATAATTTAATGTCAAAGTTTGAAAATAGTATCAAAGATGATAAACCAAAAAAAACTTATCCTAGTAAAGATGCTGCAAATGATATTAATAAAGAAAAAACAACAAATTCTATTACAAGCAATCCTGAAAAATTTATATATGATAAAAATAAAACCGAACCAAAAACAGCTAAAGTTATCTCTAATGATAATGAGGCTCAGTTTTTAATGCTTGCAAATAAATTTAACGAAGCTGTTGAGGTTATATTAGAATTATCACAAAAGGTTGAAAACCTTGAAAAAAATTTGAATCAAAACTCAAATCAAACAAAAAAATTCAAAAAAACATCATCATTTTTTAATTTAAAAATATTTATTTTTATCTTGATTATACCAATAACTATTGTTGGTTTTTTCACTCTTCCAATAGATTTTTCATTGATGAAGTTGATAATAGCAGATGTTTTTTCAATGATTTAAAAATTTAACTGTTTAAATCTATATCTAAAATAGTCATATTAAAATGGTAACATGTATCCCCATCTTCTTTATCTTCAAAAATTACACCTATAAACTCACCATTTAGCGTTACGTCGGCAGAATCTAATTTATTTTCTCTACCTTCGACCTTAATATTCTTAGACCCAAATGAAGATCTCATGTAGTCTTGAATTTTGCTGATTGTAATTCTATCCATTTTTTCCTACCTCTACAGACTGTTACTAAAAGGTTTATTTATATTAATTATTCTTTAATTTTTTAATGCTTAATTTTTTTTCAAACTTTAACAATATTATATATAAGTCACTACTTTTGATAATTATCTCTTTATCTTTTTTAATATAAAAATTAAGCTTATTTTTTAATCCTTTATAGCTATTTTTGATTATTTGATACATAGGTTTATCGTGACTATGTCTATACACAGAAAAAATAGCATTTTCAGTTTGATTATCTAATGCATAGTCTTTCCAAAAACCTTTTGAAACTTGTTTACTATATAAATTTAGAATTGAACTTAGCTCCTTTTTGGAAAAAAAAACAAAGTTTCTTTCAACTTTTTTAATATCTAATGAATAGTTTTTAAAATTTTGATTTTTTACTGAATTAATAAAATTCTTTTTTTCAAATTTGAGAATATTCATATAAATTTCCAATAAATATTTTTTATTCTATATTTGAAATTACATAATTGTCCATTAATAATGATATTAGTTTGATCTTTTATTAATAAAAGTTTAGAAATATTTAAATTTTGATAAATTTAATTATATGGAAGTTATATGGCCGATATATTTGACGAAGTTTCTGAAGAATTAAAAAATGATCAGTTAATTAAAACTTGGAAAAAATATTCTAAATTTATTATAGCCTTTGTTATTTTATTAATTATTTCCTTAATTTCTTATCAAGCTTTCAAAAATTTGAACGAAGAAAAATTAGAAGCTACTTCAAAAGTATATTTTGAAGCAATTGAAAATTTAGAAGATAAGAATTACACTAAAAGTAAGGAACTCTTTTTAAAAAATGCAGAAAATTACGAAGGTGGATATAAGATGTTATCCCTTTTTGGTTTAGCTGAGTCCAACTTTAAAGATGGCAAAATAGATGAAATGATTTTGAATTATAAAACTATTTATGATGATGATAGCATTGACATTTATTATAGAAACTTGTCTAGGATACTCAGCGTTATAAAAGATAATTCGGGTTCATACAATGAACAAATGCTTTTATTAAAACCAATAATTAATAGCCCTAGTAAGTTACAAATACTAGCTGCTGAATTAGAAGTAATATTGTTAATCAAATTTAATAAGATAAAAGAAGCTCATAAAGCTATAAATAATTTATTAAAGAGATCAGATATTAGTTTTGAACAAAAAAATAGATTAGAATTAATTAATAAAATTTATAAAAATAATGAGTAAAAAATTTAAATATCTATTTGTTTTCCTAATTCTTTTTGGTTGCTCAAAAGACGAGAATGTTAATTTATCAAATTCTGTTAATATTTTTCAGCCTAAAAATACATTTTATTTTGTAAATAAAAAAGAAAGATTTAATGCACGAGTTGCAGATTTAACTAATGTAAGCGAAATACTTAACTCTAAATCACATAATTTAAAAAACGCGTTTATTAAATATCCTTTTAAAAGAACTTGGCAACTAGATACGGATCAAAATATAGATGATAAAAACCCTTATTTATCTGAGCCATTGTTTTTCGCACCATATTTATATTTATTAAATAACAAAGGTTATTTATACAAAATAAATTCTGAAAACGGCAAAATTATTTGGAAAAAACTAATATTCAAATATTTAGAAAATACTATCACTGGAACTCCAGCTTTGTCCGGTATAATAAGCAAAAATAATGTTGTTACATTATATGCACATAATGGATCTAGAGAGCTTGTGGCAATCAATGGAAATGATGGAACAACTACATGGAAAAAGAAAAAAGATATTCCATTTAGAGGAGGAATAACATCTTTTAAAAATTTAATTTTTGTAAATGATTTTGATGGAAATTTTTTATCAATTGATAATAAAAATGGTAAAATTTTATGGAATGTGTTTTTGGGTAGTACAAACAATTCTGTTTACTCAACCGCTAGACCAATAGTTGCAAAAAATAAGATTGTTGTTCCTGCAACAGGTGGTACGTTTTTTGTTATTTCAATTGAAACTGGAGAGGTTTTATGGAGTGAAAACGTTTCATCTAATTATCAATTACCAAAACTTTTTCATGCTGGTGATATAGTTGCTAATCCTTTATATTATAAGGGCTTAATCTATATAATTTCACAATCAGGTGTTGCGGCGGCGTTTGATTTAGACACTTCAAAAAAAAAATGGAGCATACCTATAGGTGGGTTTGAAACACCTTCAATTTCTGGAGAAACAATTTTTATAATTGGGAATATGGGACAATTAGCTGCAATTGATAGAAATTCCGGAGGGCTAAGGTGGGAAAAAAAGTTTCCTTCCTTTATAAATGAAAAGTCTTATTTTGTTGATAAAGAAATTGCTAATTACAAAGGTCCATCTTTAGTAGATTCAAAACTATTTATTTCTAACCAGAAGGGGATAGTTAACATTATTGATGCAAATAATGGGAACCAGATTGATACTTTAAAAGTAGCTGAATTGGCTTTTTCCCCAGTTCCAATAGACGGTAAATTATTATTTCTTACTGCAAATGGGAAATTATTAGCTTATAAGTAATCTCTTATTAAAATCTAAGGTTAAAAAATGTTAAAGGTTGTTTTAATAGGGAGACCTAACGTTGGTAAATCTACTTTATTTAATCGTTTAGCTCGTTCACAAAAAGCAATAGTAAATGATGAACCTGGTGTTACTAGAGACAGAAAATACGGTCATGGAAATCTAGTTGATCTAAATTTCATTTTAATAGATACAGCTGGAATAGACGATTCATTAAAAGGAATAACAGAACATAATATCAGACAGCAGAGCAAATTTGCAATTGACGAATCAAATATTATATTTTTTATCATTGATGGTAGAGTAGGTGTTTTACCAGTTGAGAAAATATTTGCGAAAAATTTAAAAAAACAAAATAAACCAGTTGTTGTTCTGATAAATAAAAGTGAAGGCTCAAAAGGCTTACTAGGATTGAGTGAGGCTACTTCTCTAGGATTTGATAATGTAATTCCAATTTCTGCTGAACATGGAGAAGGATTAGCTGATATATATGATTTTTTAAAGGAAAATTTAAAGATAGAAAACTCTAAAATATATCAGAACGAAGTTTCTAATAATTATAAAAAGTCTCCAATTAGAATTAGTGTTACAGGAAGACCAAATACTGGAAAATCCACATTATTAAATAGTATAATAGGAGAAAATAGGTTAGTTACTGGAGCTGATGCTGGAATAACTAGAGACTCCATAGAAATTGATTGGAATTACAAAAACCAAACTTTTTGTTTAATTGATACAGCTGGCCTTAGAAGGAAATCAAAAGTAACTAAAAATTTAGAAAAAGATATGATAAGTGATACATTGAAGTCTATAAAATTTAGTCAAATTTGTATATTATTAGTTGATGCCTCCAAAAATATAGATAAACAAGATTTAACTATTGCTAGAAT
>QBXO01000055.1 GCA_003284565.1 SAR116 cluster bacterium AG-321-K23 | reverse complement strand
AAATTTGAAGCTATGAAAAATGAGTCCATGTCTGAAGATTGAAAGATTTGTAAAATTCGTACTGATAAAGTAGAGGGAGTTGATGGCGCTAAAAGTAAAGACATATCAACCACAGATGATGAAAATGCAATAATTATAAAGACAACAAGTCTAATTTTTTTGTATATGATAGGAAATATTAATATAAACCAAGAAGAAAAACTTGAATGCTGAAACGATTTTCCCAAATCAAAAAATTTTGTTGAAGAAAACTCTCTCAAGGCTGATAAGGATACTAAGATGAGAAAAGGAATTTCTTTTAACATAAGGCCTAATATTAAAAAAAAACCATATTCATCTGGAAATATATAGCTGTTTGGAGGTCTATCAAAGCCTGTTAACCAGGGTGAGATAGATCTTAATAACAATCCACTTGGGGATAAGAGAAAAATTAGACAAATAGCCATAGTAATGTGTGGCAGAGCGATTAAAGGTGATATAATAATTTTTATGTAATTATAAAATTTTGTTTTAAAAAAATATAAAAGAATTACTTGAGAAAAAAATAAAGCTAAAATAGTTGAAACCAAACAGGTAAAGATTGATAATATTATTGACTTATATATTCCTGGTATGTTCATTGATATATAAAAATAATTTAAGCTGAATTCACCTTTTCCTAAAATTGGTTGATAATTAAATGACGGTAAAAAAAAACCTAAAAAACCGCAAATTATAGGTATAGTGATAATTATTCCAATAAATACTACAGAAACTACAGAAAGAGTACGACAGGGATCATTTATCATTTATGACCTAATTTTTAGAACCATATTTTTCTATCCATCCTTCTTCTATAGCTTTAACCCAAGAAGGATGTGGCTCTTCTAACTTCATTGTCAACTCCTCATTTGAAAGTGTCGCAATCCCTCTTGGGAGAATAGAAAATTTTTTTTTCCAATCTGTGTCTAATTTTCCCACTGAAATTACACTTGGATCACCCCAAAAAGTTTTGTCTTGTTTTTTTAATTGAGCTTCTGGGGATATTAAGAAATTAACAAAAATTTTAGCAGCAGTTTTTTTACCTGAATTATATGGAATTGCTAAAAAATGAACATTAGCAAGAGTTCCATCTTTATGTATGTAGCTTCTTACAGTGTTAGGTAACTTTCCTTCGGATATAGCATTTGAAGCATGTGCTATATTAAATGCCATTGCAATATCAATTTCTCTTTCAGCAACTAATTCTGTTAGAGCCAAATAATTAGGAGGGTAATTTTTGCCCTCTCTCCACAAATAAGGAGTTGTCTGATTTAACCATTTCCATAATGGGCCCAAAGCATTTTTATGTTTATTATCGACATACTCAGATTTCAACAAACTTTTATCATCTATCAGCTCAATTAAAATTTGTTTTAAAAAACTTGTACCCGTAAAATCTGGTGGCTGAGGAAAAGTAAACCTCCCTTTATTTTTAATTATATAGTCTTTTAATTCAATTGCTGATTTTGGAGGAGATTTAATGTATTTGCTATCGTAATAAAAATTTAATTGTGATACTCCCCAAGGCATTTCCATACCTTCCGTAGCAACTCCAAAATCATTTAGCAAACTTAGATTATTTTCAAAATCTAAATACTTAGAATTTGGTAAGTCTCTGATCCAATTTTCAGAGAGAAGCATATTATTTTTCTTCATCACTGAAAAATTTTCTCCATTAATCCATACTAAATCGACAGCTCCGTTATTGTCTCTTTTAACATTTTTTTCTGATAAAATTCTTGCTACTACATTAGCAGTATCAGATACTTTGACGTGTTTAACTGTGATATTATGTCTTTTTTTTACTTCGTCTGAAGCCCATTTTATGTATGAGTTAATATTTTTAGCTCCGCCCCAAGCATGAAAAAAAATAGTTTCCCCAGAAACTGTCTTAGTTTTTTTCTCCCAGTGATTTTTTTTATCTGTGGCATTGGAATAATTACTAATTATAAAAAAAACAAAAATAAAAAACATTTTAAAACTATTGTTGCTAAATTATCGGCTGATTTTGAAAACATTTAGATTTACCTCAAAGTTTGTTCTTGAATAGACAGATATTGATATTAGATATACTAATGTCAATATTAGTTTCTATACACAAAATACTCAACTTAGAAATAGCCATGTAATTATGAATGCCTTCTTGATACTAATTAACGAAATTATAACACTATATTTATATACACTATTTATATATGTCATCATGAGTCTTCTAATCCAATTTCAAATGATTAACAGTTACAACAAAAATATTAATGTAATTTTTCGAGCATTAATATCTTTGCACGAACCTTTGTTAGGAAAAATTAGGCGGTATATACCAGCTCTTTCGGGAATAGATTTGTCACCTGTAATAGTAATTCTTTTATTAAGTTTTTTAAAAAACTTAATTCAAGATTATAGATTGGGATTATAAGAAAAATTAATGACAATTTTAAATAAAATGATTAATGGAAAGATGTATGCTGAAAAAATGTTAAGAGAAATTTATCCTCTTAGCAAAGAATTTCTAGAAAATTTTAATCGTAAGCCTTGCCTTACTGTTATCCAAGTTGGAGAAAATTCAGCTAGCAAAATATATGTTAAAAATAAAATCCTAACAGCTAGAAGAAATGGTATAGAATCTAGAGAAATTTTACTTACCTCTGACGTATCAGAGGATGAATTAATACAACATATTTCAGCACTAAATAAAGATGAAGATGTTGACGGTATTCTTGTTCAACTTCCACTACCAAAACATATTTCAGAAAAAAAGATAATTAATATAATTAGTCCATCAAAAGATGTTGACGGCTTTCATCCAACTAATTTTGGCAACCTGTTTATGGGAGACCCAAAATTTATTCCATGTACGCCCTTGGGCTGTCTTTATATGTTAAAACATGAAATTGAAAATATTAAAGGAAAAAATGCTGTTATAATAGGGAGATCAAATATTGTAGGCAAACCAATGGCGTCTCTATTACTTTCTTCAGACTGCTCAGTTACCATTACTCATTCAAGAACTAAAAACATTCAAGAACACACCAGAAAAGCAGATATATTAATTGTAGCAGTGGGCACGCCTGAAATGATTGATGAAACATTTATCAAACCAGGTGCAATTGTAATAGATGTTGGAATTAATAGATTAAAATCAAAAAATGAATATCATCCTAGCGATAAAGGAAAACTAGTTGGTGACGTTAATTTTGAAAAAGTTTTAAAAATTGCAGAAAAAATAACTCCTGTTCCTGGTGGAGTTGGACCAATGACAATTGCATGTCTAATGCACAACACTGTTAAAGCTGCCTATCTTAATAAAAAACACTATTTTATTAATGTTCTTGAAGGAATTTTATAATGGATTGGCTCAACATTACTTTATTTTTTTCTATGACTTTAGTTGTTCTTATACTTGCTTGGGGATTGATAACAATGGCAAGAGGTGGAGAGTATAACAAGTCATATAGCAACATTTTGATGAGATACAGAATAGTTTTTCAAGCTATAGCAATTCTGATATTTATATGTTTATTATTATATAAGAGATATTACAATGGTTAAATTAAATAAAATTTATACTCGCACAGGCGATGATGGCACAACTGGTTTAACCGATGGAAGCAGGGTTCCAAAGCATTCACCCAGACCACAAGCATATGGTTCAGTTGACGAACTAAATTCCTCTTTGGGAATGGTGTATCTTTGTTTAAATAAAGAAAACTCAAAACCACTTCATTTAGAGGTTAAAAATTTAATCAAAGAAATTCAAAATGATTTATTTGATTTAGGTGCGGATTTATCAACACCAATATCGAAAGAAAAAGAAAAATATCCACCACTCAGGATTAAAAAGAAGCAAATTGATAAAATAGAAAATAAAATAGACTATTATAATAAGTCTTTAAAACCTCTTAGATCTTTCATACTACCAGGTGGGTCAGAGGCATCTACTCTGTTACATCAGTCAAGAACAGTAGCCAGAAGAGCTGAAAGAGACACAAGTTTACTTTCAAGTATAGAAGAGATAAATTTACAATCATTAATCTATTTAAATAGGTTGTCCGATTTATTATTTGTATTATGTAGAGTTTTAAACGAAAATGGATTAAAAGATATATTATGGATACCAGGATTAAACCAAAAATGATTTTTTTAAATAAGGGAGTTTAATTTGAAAATTTTAGTGCCTGTGAAAAGAGTAGTAGATTATAACGTAAAAGTTAGAGTTAAAAATGATAATTCTGGTGTTGAATTAGAAAATGTTAAAATGTCCATGAATCCTTTTGATGAGATAGCTGTTGAAGAGGCTTTAAGGTTAAAAGAAAAGGGAATAGCAAATGAAGTTATAGCTATATCGATTGGCACAACACAAGTGCAAGAAACTATAAGAAATGCTCTTGCTATGGGAGCAGATTCAGGAATTTTTGTTGAACATAATGATATTCTTGAGCCACTTAATGTAGCAAAAATTATTACATCTGTTGCTCAAAAAGAAAAAATCGATTTATTGATTTTAGGTAAGCAAGCAATAGATGATGATATGAACGCTACTGGTCAGATGATTGCTGCATTATTGGATTGGCCTCAAGCTACATTTGCAAGCAAAGTAGAAATTTCAGGAAAAACAGCCAGGGTAAGCCGAGAAGTTGATGGTGGAATTGAAAATATTGAAATTTCATTACCTGCTGTTATAAGTACAGATTTAAGACTAAATGAACCCAGATATGCTAGCCTTCCAAACATAATGAAAGCAAAGAAAAAACCAATTGATGAAATAAAGATTGAAGATCTTGGTGTAGAAATAAAAAAACATTTAAGTATTTTAAAAGTTGAAGAACCTGCGAAACGTCAATCAGGGATTATGCTTAAAAGTGTAGACGAATTAGTAGATAAATTAAAAAATGAAGCAAAAGTAATATAAAAAATTAAAGGAATATAGAATGAAAGTACTTGCCATAGCTGATCATAATAACCACGAACTGTTGCCAGCTACCTTACATACTGTAAATGCAGCCAAACAAATTGGCGAGATTGACTTGTTAATTGTGGGTCATAATTGCCAAGAGGTAATTGACAACGCAAGCAAAATTGAAGGTATCAATAAAGTTCTTTATTGTAATGATTCAATATATGAAAATGCTATAGCAGAAAATGTATCTTTTCTTATTAAATCTATTGCACAAAATTATTCTCATATTTTATTTTCAAACACAGCTAATGGCAAAAACATAGCTCCACGTCTAGCTGCATTACTAGATGTAATGATTGTTCCAGACATCATTGAAATAATTGACGAAAACACTTTTAAAAGACCAATATATGCAGGAAATGCGATTGCAACTTGCAAGAGCGAAGATATATGTAAAGTTGTCACTGTAAGAACAACGGCATTTGAAAAAGCCTCATTAAATGAAAACCAAGTTGAAACTGTATCCATTAATGCTGAAAAAAATACTGATTTAACAAAGTATATTAATTCAGAACTTTCACAAAATGAAAGACCTGAATTGACTGCTGCTGATATTGTTGTTTCAGGTGGAAGAGGACTTGGATCAGCGGAAAACTTTCAAGTATTAGAAAAATTAGCTGACAAACTAGGAGCAGCAATGGGTGCTAGTAGAGCTGCAGTAGACGCTGGTTATGTGCCTAATGATTGGCAAGTAGGTCAAACTGGAAAAGTAGTTGCTCCAAATTTATATATTGCAGCCGGAATTTCTGGGGCAATACAACATCTAGCTGGTATGAAAGATAGCAAGGTTATTGTTGCGATAAATAAAGATGAAGAAGCCCCAATTTTCACAGTAACTGACTACGGGCTTGCTGATGATTTATTTAAAACTGTGCCAGAAATGGAGAAACTAATAAAATAAATTTTTAATCTTATTAATTATTTCATCTTCTCCCCATTTTAGAACTCCCTCATGTTTTGAAATTACAAAATTATTTTTATCAACTATAATTG
>QBXO01000054.1 GCA_003284565.1 SAR116 cluster bacterium AG-321-K23 | reverse complement strand
AAAAACTGTGAAATAAAGTGTGAAACATTTTGTACCTTCTTTCTTAAAATTGTATGTTTTAATTTATATTAATTAAGATTCAAATTGGATTAAAAGGAATTTTCTTTCATGAATAATTTTTATTGTAGAGTTATTAGACAAACTTTTATGAATCAGTTTTCAAAAATATCTATGCAAGATTTTCTTAAAAACATAACTGCACAAGTAGGATATTCAAGGGGTTTGGTTATAAGATTAAATGTGGATTTGTCTGATACTCAAAGGATGGCAATTAATATTTATAAAGATAAAAAATCTGCAATGAAAGTTTGGGAACAATACGGTCAAAAAATAGTAAATGAAACTAAAGAAGCCGGAGTTAAAGTTGAAGTTTTAGAGGGCAATGTTTATGTATTTGATTTCGGACCTGAAATGGATTTATCTAAATTAGATAGGTATGAGATTTAAAGTTAATAAATAGGATATATATGAACGAACATAAAAATTCAATACCATCAGCAAAATTAATTAGCCATGTTTTAATAGATTTTTCTAGTGAAGCAGAAATGGAATTATTTATAAATTATGTAGAAAAAACTGGTTCAAACTTTTATGAAAACATGAAAAAAGTTGGATTGATGCGCTTTAGATTGAATCAGGTCTGGAACAAAGAAGGTGGTTTTGCATTATCAACTTTATTTGAATATAAAGACGAAAATGCCTATGTTAAGGGACAAAAAGTTATAGAAAAACATTTTAAAGAGAATGATAATTTCTTTAAAAAAATTACTGTAAAGAGATTAACTACAAGAACACTTAACTTATTGGATTATAATTATTAAATTATATTTCAGTATCTGCTGCACACCCTAACAATACATATCTAGACATACCTAATCCCTGACTCATACAGACTCATACAGCCACTGTAAGCACATTAGATGTACAATTGACTCTGATTACAGTAATGACTCTGTATGAGTCTTTAAAATCGTGAACACTTTACGAAGGGTATTTGATTAGGTTAATAAAGGATAATACATTCATGTTATCTATAACTAAAATATACTTCCTACTAATGGTATTAAAAAAAGTGCAATTATATATGTCATAATGCCTGACCTAACAACAGCATCTGTTTTTACCTTGTAAATAGAAGCAAATACTAATCCCATTGCTCCAATAGGTGTTGCAGAGAGCATTAAAGTAGTTTTTGCATCTATAAAGGAAATACCTGAGAACCAAATTATTGTTGTTAATACTATTAAAAAACCAAATAATTTTAAAAATGTAATTAAAAAAGATAATTGTATCTGTGTTGTATCTGTCTTGTAAGATAATAGGATACCCATTGCTAATAAAGTTAATGGAACACCTGAGGCACATATAAAATCTACTAATCTATTACTACTTTCTGGAAGATTTATAGAACTATGATAAATTATTAGACCAAGTATTAATCCAATAAAAGCAGGATTCTTTATCTGTTTTAACACTGCCTTTTTAATATCTAATTTATTTTGAGTAGTAAAATCTAATGCACACACACTTAATCCAACTGTAATGAAGTCAGCAGCAATAACTGTTTCAATTGGAACAATATCTTTAGCAGTAAATTCAACTAATAGTATTGGATATAAAAAAAATAAATGATTTCCAAAAGATGCCGTCATTCCAATAATTACACATTCTGGGTTTTCTCTATTAAAAATTTTTTTTGATATAATAAATGCAATTAAATAGATAAATCCTTGTGCTAAAAGGTAACAAAAATATAACTCCCAGTTTATGAACTCATAATTCAAGTTGCCAATTATTTTAATACCGAAAGCAGGCACTACAACTATAGCAACAAGTTTAGAAAATATTTTTGCTTCAGAGTCATTAAATAATGAAAATTTTCCTAATGAATAACCAATAAATACTAGACCAAAAAGAGGTAGGGTTGAGAAAAATAAATTAGAAAACATAGATATTAATTTTTAATAACAAAGAACAGTATTACTGTCTGCTGAAAGTTCTAAAAGTTTATCAGGCATAGCAAACTCAGCATTGAATCCATCTAATAAACTATCATCATAACCTCTCGCTTTTGCAGACATTCCAGAAACATATAATTTAACATTATTTTCCTTTAATACATCTAAATGGCTCTTTAAATCTCCCGTACCTTGTCCAACCACTTCACCTTCTTTTTTTACATTTAATAAATGAACACCATCAGCAGCTAAAAAAACATTAACTTCATTTCCTTTATTGAAAGCTGTAACTGCAACTAACATTCCAAGGGTTGCTTTATTTTTTAAATCAGGCCCACTATGAATATGAATTAAGAATTTTGACATTTGTTATCTCCGCAATTGTAGTTTTATTTTATTGTCTATGATTTTAATTAGTTGAAATAGAAATAATTGGATAGTTCAGAATATATACTATACTTAAATAAAGTAATCTTTTATTTATGGTTATTTAAGGAATTCTAATGTGAAGAGTTTAATTTTTATATTTTTTATAATTTCAAATACTTCTCTGACATATGCGGATACAAATAATAACGACATTAAAAATTATGATATTCATAAACAAAAATTAATTAAAAAAAAATTACTTTTGAATTCTTTTGAAAAATGTGAGGAGTATATTAACAACTCTTCTGTAGAATTATTTTTAAATTGTAATGATAGTAAAATAAATAAGAAAAAGGTTAATAAGTAACATTTTAAACTGAAAAATGGGTTGTGCCTAACCAATCTGGTATACTAGTTATAATATCGTCGGCTCCAAGTACTTCCATATCATTTGATTGGATTAAAGTTTCAAAATTATTAAACCCCATATGTAACTTTGTTAACGCTTCAACACTGGTCTTAAATATAATATCTGCATCTTGTCCAACATCAATATGACCAAGGTCAATAGAAGAAGGAGGTTTAAAAATTATCCACCAGTTAGGATATTGTTTTTCTTGAGAAAAATTAAATTCTATTATTAAATTTCTTTGTGGAAGTTTGCTTGATATAGTATTCCTCTGTAAGTCCCACATTAATAACTGCGGCTCTGAATTACCAATTATTACAGACTCATCAAACCAAAGTTTTCCCCAATCACCTAATTTTGAAATAATATCAAAAGTTGCTTTTCCTGATGTTGTAAGACTATAGTTTACTTTAGTGCCAACCGTTTCTTTTTCTCTAAAAATTATTTTATGATTTTCTAGCTGTTTTAATCTTTGTGATAATAAAGCTGGTGAGAATCTAGGGGCACCTTTCCTAATAGTATTGAAGTTACATGAGCCTAGATGCAGCTCTCTTAGGATAATTAAGTTCCAACGTTGACAAAGTAATTCTGTTGCCATAGCCATAGGACAA
Source organism: SAR116 cluster bacterium AG-321-K23 (assembly GCA_003284565.1). GTDB lineage: Bacteria > Pseudomonadota > Alphaproteobacteria > Puniceispirillales > Marisalimonadaceae > Marisalimonas. Next base: position 2,632 of record QBXO01000054.1, on the reverse strand, counting down.
AATTGTTTATATGTACTCATGTTTTTAATTATCCTCAAATATAAGCTAAAAATAAAATATAACTTTATTTATTGATAGTACAAATTCTGTACTATACAATCATTTCAGCTTATAAAAAGTGTAAAAAATTTATAAGATAAGCCCCATCTGCTGCACACCATAACTATACATATCTAATCAAAGCCATCCCTGACTCATACAGACTCATACAGCCACTGTAACCACATTGGATGTATGAATGACTCTGATAATAGTAATGACTCTCTATGACTCTCTATGACTCATTAAAATGGTTAACAGCTATATGAGCATATCTGTCACAGAGCATATGTATATATACGTATGGAGGTGGCATGGCACACGTGTGGGGTAGGATTACACTTATAGTATTACACTTAAATGATACATATAAATGTTATTATATTTGAATTATATATACATATAAATGAAGCAGAACCCCTGTACTCAGTAGCGACTTTTTACTGTGAAAGAAACTGTGAAAGAAAACGTGCCTGTTGACACAGATTCAGTAATACATAAACTGAGGCTATTGCTAAAGTTCAGTTGCAATTGGTGCACTGTGGTTGAACATAACTTCACTCAGAGCGCACCACATAAATTCAAATCAAATGTGTTTACCTTTCATGAAAATTTTAGTTACTTTATGAATTATGAAGATTATATTCAGTAGAAAAGGTTTCGATAGTACCGCTGGTGGAATTCCAAGTATAAAAAGAGGAAAAAATCTTCAAAGCCTTCCAATACCCTATAAAAAAAATACATTAACTACATACAATCACCTAAATTTAGGAAAAGATGTAAAGCAGTTGTCAAAAAACAAAATCAGACCTACAGACACTTGCCACCATGACCCAAATTTAGTAACTGGTCATTTTGGACAAGTTGGCGCTGCACAGACTCATCTAGAAAATAATAATGTTGGAACGGGTGATTTATTTCTCTTTTGGGGATGGTTTAGAGAAACTATAAGGATCGAAAAAAAAATTTTATTTGATAAAAAAGATCCTGGTCACTACAGAATTTTTGGTTGGTTTCAAATTGGTAGAATAATAAAACTGGGAGATAATCCAAGTTGGTATTTAAAAGAGAATCCAAATCCTTACTCACATCCTCACACAATAGGAAAATGGCCAAAAAATAACACTCTATATGTAGCAAAATCAAAATTAGAAGGCTTTGGTTTGCAAAATTATCCAGGATTTGGAAAATTTAGAGCTACTCAATTGACAAATTTAAGCCATGACCCTTCTATAAAAAAATCAAGATGGATTTGTCCAAAATGGTTAAACCCCAAACATAATGGATGTGGGATGACATATCATAAAAATCTAAATAGATGGAGAGAAAATACTGTGGATATTGTTGGAAGAGGACAAGAGTTTGTTGCCAACCCCAAAAATAATAAAGATAGTAAAAAATGGCTAATTTCTATATTTAAGACAGTCGTTTTATAAAAGATATTAGTGTTTAAACTAATTTTATTGTTTTATGGATATCGAAATGAATAATATTTACCATTAAATATTATTTAATTAGGATATGATTATGAAATTAATTATTGCAACTCCAAGCCCATTTGCTCGTAAGGTACGTATAGCTTTAATCGAAAAAAAAATTAAATATGAGGAAATTATTGATATACCATGGAATGAAAATACCATTACTGTAGGTGTTAACCCTCTTGGGAAAATTCCTATTCTTCTTTTAAAAAATAATGACCCAATATTCGATAGCAAAGTTATAAATGAATATTTAGATCATTTAAAACCAAATCCTCCTTTATATCCTAGTTCATTTCAAGAAAACGTTTCTGCAAAATTAATAGAAACCGTTGCTGATGGAGTTTGTGATTCAATAGTTTTAGTCTTTCTTGAAAATTTAAGAAATAAAAATTTAAGAAGTAAAAATTGGATTAATAGACAAGAGAAAAAAATTTTTGAAGGAATAGAATATTTATCAAATCATCTAAAAGAAAAAGAATTTTTTGTTGGTAATAATTTTAGTATCGCTGATATAAGTTGTTTTTCTTGTTTAGAATACATCGATCTCAGATTTCCAAAATTTGACTGGAGAAAAAAGCATAAAAATTTAGATAAATACTGGAAAACTCATGAAATTAGAGATTCATTTCAAAAGACAAAACCAAAAGCACAAATGATAGAACCTATTCAGAATTAAAAAATTAACTGGATCAACTCTCCACTTAGTATAATTTAGAAACCACAAATAAATTAAAACAAAAATTCTTATAAATAATAATTCTTTTAAGTTTAAAATATATCTGCCAAGTTACATTATGTATTAAAGAAATCGTCAAAAATATTTTTTTAAGTGTAGGATAACATATGAATAAATGGGGAATTATTATAATAATTTTATTTGTACTTTTTATTTTTTTTCCAACAATGTCATATTGGATTAATCAGTGGAGTTCGTAAAAATGTTTAAATTAAATAGTTTTTGTAAAGAGTGTTTTGATCCATATAAAATTGTTTGGAGCTGTAAAAAAAACTTTACTGAAAAAAATTGGATATTTCTTTGTGGTAATTGCATAAGGTATTATCAATATCTAAATGGTAAAAATTTTAGGTCACAATTCCAAAATATAAAA
>QBXO01000053.1 GCA_003284565.1 SAR116 cluster bacterium AG-321-K23 | reverse complement strand
CAGACATACCAGACACATATAATTTAATGCCATTTTTTTTTAGTTCATCTAAATGATTTTTTAGATCGCCTGTACCTTGACCGACAACTTCACCTTCACTTTTTACATTTAGTAAATGTGTACCATCCGCAGCTAAAAACATGTTAACTTCATCACCCTTTTTAAATGCTGTAATAGCAACTAACATCCCAAGCGTAGCTTTATTTTTTAAATCAGGTCCGCTATGAATATGAATTAAATATTTTGAAATTTAAAAATCTCCCCACCAAAAACAGAGTTAAATTATCTTTTGAATAATTTTTAAACAATAGCAAATAATTTTGGTAATAAATAAAAATTATCCAAGCCTTATTTATTGACTTTGTAATCTAACTCTTCATTAACTATTCCAGTTTCAATACTTGCCTTGCAAGAAAACCTGTCCTCATAATCTTTAAAAAAATCTTTTAAAACTGGAATATGCATTTTGAGATTTTGTTGATTGTCAAATGTAAAAATACCAAGACCCTTATCAGGAGTTATATGATAAGCATCAACTGCAACCAAGCCTTTTAAAGTCGAAGGGTCAAAATTTGATGCTACATATTGATGACCAACATGCATTAATTTCGGATTAGAATACCTAACATTTAAAAATACACAAAACATTTTAATACCTTTTATTAATAAATCACAAAGATAAATTATAATCAATAATGAAAAGCTGTTTATATTTATACCAAAATTTAAATTTAATAAGCAAATCAAATGATTTATATAGTGACATACAAATTTTATTTAAATTATTAATCAACTTCTATAATCGTAAATAACAATTCCTCTATTGTTCCTATATTTAGTATTATAATTTTTTCCTACTTTTGGAACAACTTTCTCTTCAATTATTTTTTGACATTCTCTGTATGCTTTTTCAGTCTCATATTCAAAAGTTCTTGTAAGTCTATGGTTTTCCTTGTTCCAAACTTGTGAGACTGTAGTTCTAATCAAACCAGCTTTAGAAAGTTCTGCCATTACTTCAGCTGTCCATATTCTTTCTTGAAAAGTTTCAATCCAATGCTCTAATTCAATCTTTGAAGGAAAATCCAATTCCATAACATTCATAAATACAGTTTCTTTAGTTATTGGTCTAACCATCTCAATCACCTGTTAAAAAAATTAAATATGATTATAAATTAATGTGTTAACATTTGAAATAGTATGAGAGCATTCTTAGATAAATTTTAATGTCAGACTAATACTCCAATTATACCGATTCATAACTCAAATTAAGCTTATGTATTACATGATTAATGTCAATATGTAAGGCATGTATATATAATATAATTTTTAAATGTTAATTATTTTTTTTTAAAACAAGAGTAATTAGTTTAATTATGTAACCATAGAAAACTGTTAACATTGCAATAGATAAAGCAACTCCAGTTTTGTCCATATTTCCCCAGTTATCCCACTTACCCGCAGTTAAAGCTATTAATCCTATTAAAGTACCAAACCAACCAAAATAAACAGCACCATTACCACAATTTATTATAAATTGATCTTTTTGACCTTTTAACAATCCATAACCAATACTTCCACCTGCAACGAATGAAAAGCTTAGTATATCATTATAATAATTAAAACCAACGTGAGATATAGCTCCAATTATTATTGATAAACATATTAGTAATCCAATGTACTTACTCATACTAATTCAACTCCTTTATCTTATTCCCACTGGATTTTATTAATTTATCAATTTTATTCTTTAACTTTTTATCCAGCTGGTCTGGTGAAGTTATTTCACAACTCCATAAAAACTTTCTTTTCCAATCTCCATTAACATAATCCAATGATACATAATCTAAAGTTCTTCTAAATATCCATCCAATAGGTTTAGTTTTTTTTTCTTGTTTCAATACATTAATTGGTTGCTGAATAAATATTGCATTTTCTGATAATTCATATGAGTGTTTAATAGTAAATATAATTTGTTTATCAAAGTTTATAATTGAAATTACAACTTTATCCTTACTTATAAAATTATATCCCCTTCTGTCTTTGTCACAAATTAATGACTTACCTTTAATGTTAGCAAACGCATTATTCGAGATTATTCCAAATAAAAAAAAAAAAAATATTCTAAGCATTTTACTCAAAAGATAAGGCTAAACTTCTTAAAAATTATTTTTCAAACGCCAAACCAGTTATCATATTCTAAGTACGTAACTGTAATTGCAATAATTATGTATGCACAAAAATACCATTTAAATATATAAGAATGTGGTTTACCTTTTTTCTTCAATTTTTTTTCCCTTAATTAATTAAAATATATAGTTCAGTCCCTTAAACAAAAACCAAAAAATTGCAAAAATTAAATGAAATCCTAAGGAAATAAATATCGCCTTTACTAATTTACTATTTCCATCATCCCACCAACTTGTAAAAAGAAAAAGTAATTTTTTAAATTTATTTTCACCATCATTCCACCAATGATCAAGATTATTTGTAAGTTTTTTTGTCATCTTATTTAACGATAAAATCATACCCCATATTAGGGTTGGTTAATATTGAAGGAGATATATAAAAAAATATATAACCTTTTAAAAGAATAAAAAAAATTGCTACTAATAAAAATAGTTTCAGATTTTTTCTCATATAATTAAATTACCATAACTAATGTCAATATTAAATATTTTAATGTTTTTAAATAAAAAAACATATATTTATAATTTTGATATTATCAGGAGTATAAAATGGACAACCATTCAATCTGACCTAAATTAACTTTTAGTATTACAAAATAAATGAGTTTAATATATCTGATGATTATATTATTTTGGTTTATAAATTAGATTATCACACCCTGGGCAATGGTAATGAGCGGAATGAAAGAAATTTATAGTAAGAGTATGTTGAATACAATTATATTAAGTTCAACTGCTTTTAATAATCTGACATTTTATCAGAGGTTTAATTCTATCATAATATAAAATCTCTTAATGGTTGTTTATCTTTCAGTCAATTTTCATTGGTTATAAAAATAAAATATAATCAGTTTATAATACTATTTATTCAAAAATATTTAGACCAAATTTCTGAAAAAAAAGCGTACATACCATAACCATATAAACAATATACACAAAACTTAAGTATTTTATTTAAAGAATCGTCTGAAGTATATGCCCATTCATGATAATCTTTTTCTAATTCTAAACTTTCATTTTTTCTTTTGTTCCATAATATCGACCAATAAGAAAAATTAAGCATAATGTAAAAACAAAATACAATCGTAATTAGACCTAAACCTAAAATTATTCCAGTACTCATTTTATAAATTCGCTCATAGTTAAACCTATTACTTTTTTATTTGTCTGCCCAATAGAATGTTGATGGGAAGAAAAAATAAATAATCTAAATAAAATTAATCTTGCCTTTTCGTATACACCTTATATTTTATAAATATTCATATTTGAAGCATTTTCAATACAAATGAAATGTCGATTAGTTTGTGCGTCATTTAATTAGCTGATATTATTAGATTAAATGGGTATGTAGGTGCGTTAATATACCTACACTTTAATAATACTTATATGTATAACTTTAAGTGTGAAACTACCCAGGCTGGAGACATGGGGTATGGCTAGATAGGTATAGTTAGGGTGTGCAGCAGATGAGGTAATTTTTTTATAGTTTATAAATTCTGGATATGTGTTTATTATAATCTAAAATTTGACAGGATTATTTAATGCCAACATCAAAATTAATTAATTATACAACAAGAGAGTTCATGTCAGATAATGAACTTGAATTATATGCAAAAAAACAAGACGAAATTTTTACGCCTAAAGTTATAGAAGAGTTCAAAAAAGCGGGTATGTTGAGAAGAGTTCTAACTAGAATTTGGAATAAAGAGGGTGTAGCAAGAGTAGGAATATTATTTGAATATAAAGACGAAAAGGCGTTTGTTGCATGTCAAACACTTTTAGACAAATATCATGCTCCTCAAGTAAAAACCTTTGTAAATAAAGTGGTTGGTAGTAGAGGTATTGTTCTACATGAATTTACCTCAGAAGACTTTAACTGAACCCATAAAACATTTATTAGCCATTTAGTCATTAGCTAATATTTATGATTTGGATTTGCAACAAATGGTTTTTTTTTATTATAATTCAGGTATTAAAATCTATCGATATATATATATTTATAAATTATTTGAAGGAATTTTGTCTAAATATTGTGAGGAGACTTAAATGTTAAATCAGGAGGTAAATCAAATTATTGATAACCTGAAGGGTCGAAGAGGTTATGAAGAGAAAAAAGCAAAAAAGTTAGGCTTTACTTCTTTATATGATTATTTTGAGGATAAATTAAAAAAACAAAAACTTGCTATCGATAATGAAAAAGCAATAGCTAAGCAAGCCCTCATCCAAAAACAAAATAAATTTTCAGAGAAAAAATGTAAGTGTTGTTAATTTCTACAACTAATTAGATGTTTATGAAATTATTTCATTAGTATTATTGTCAACTATAACTGGGTTTTCATAATATTTTATGTCTGGTTTTGAAAACCTGTCTGTAATCCAATTAATTCTTTCTTCATCAAACCATCCTTTTGCATTCTCCATATTATCAAAACAATAAACACCACCAGCTAATTTCTTTGATGTATCACAAATGTAGTTTTTTCTAATTAACCCAGGAGTATCTTTATAAATTGGTGATGTTTCTAAAAACTTCTCTTTTAAAATTGAATCAGTTAATTTTGAATCTATATTAAATGTAACAATTGTAATTATCATAATAAGTATTCCTTATAGCTATTTTTTATCATTGTACCAATTATCCAAGTCTATCATTTCATTTTTTGGCTTTAAACTAGATGTAAACCTCTCCACCTCAACTACAAAAAAACTAGCATATTTATCCGTACCACAACTATGAACTTGTTTTTCTACATCTTCTTTTGATTTTGCTAAATAATGTGAACAAAAAAAATACTATCGTTTCCCGGCCATTTTTGAAAACATGTTGCAAACTCACCAACTGAAACTTCTGCCCATTTTCCATGGGTAACACCTTTTGGGTATAATTTTTTAAAAATTTCCTTATAATCATCAGAAAGCTTTATTGATAAAAAATCATAAATTACAAAGTAGTTATTCTTTCTATTTTTAGTGTCATAAATCATCATACGGGTTGTTTAAAATTGGTTAAGTACGTAAATGAATGTTAATATCAGTCCAAGCATAAATATGAACTTTTTATATACTCTAATCATTTTTTATCAATTAGACTAAAAATTTAGCCTTGAGATTTTAATCCATTAATAAACTGTATTTCAAATTGTTTAATAAGTTTTTTATCCGCTGAATTGTTGCAATCAAATTGTTTTTTGTTGTAAGATTGTGTTGTACTATTCCATATAACCTTCTTTTCCATCCCTACTCCTTTAGCTTCAAAGAATGAATACAAAAGTGGAAATATTATTTCTAATGTTTCAGGTTGATTGTATAGCGTTTCGCCAACTAATTTAGATAATGTTAGCTCTAAATTTTTAGTTTTAAAGCAAACTTCGGTTAAACCTGCAATCCCTCCCATTTGTTTGTATTGATTGGTAGCGTCTTGAGCATTAATATTATTTGAAAAGAGAATAAAAATTACAAAAAATGGAAATATTTTGAAATAAATTTTGTTAAACATGTTTAAACATCCTTCCATTTACTAATAATCAGTATTAATATCTTGACATATTTTAGATAAATCAATCAAGGCTTTTTCAAATCTTGAAATGTCTGTAAGCATTGAAAATCTAATTATTGAAGTTTAGCCTCCTACTAATCCAAAAAAAAGTAAACCATTAGTAACATATTCATTTGTTTCTGCGTTAATTACTTTTATTGATTGTGCGCCTATTTGACCATCTAGTATATAGAATGTCTTACCCTTGATTTCTTCTGAAGAAGCTGATTTCCAAAAACTTTGTCAAAAGGCACAAAATGGTCTGCTGTTTGGTCAACCCTAAGTTAACAGTTACCAATATAGGTAAAGTGGGTAAATAGATATTAATTTAAATTTC
>QBXO01000052.1 GCA_003284565.1 SAR116 cluster bacterium AG-321-K23 | reverse complement strand
TTAGAGTATGTAAAAACTCAGTTCTTATTTTTTTACTAAAAAACTGAAATAATAAAAAGCTTAATAATGGGAAAATAAATATCAATTTTTCCTTGTTTCACGTCTTTATTTTTTAGTTTAAAATATAATATAAAGCCATGAATGTAACTAAAAAAAATCAGTTAAATAGACTAATTAATTAATAGTTAGTTTAACCACCAAAGTCATCAAGCATAATATCTTCTCTATCAACCCCTAGATCGAGAAGCATATTTATAACTGATTGATTCATCATTGGCGGACCACACATATAATATTCACAATCTTCTGGTGCAGGATGATCCTTTAAATATTGTTCATATAAAACGTTATGAATAAATCCAGTAAGGCCATCCCATTTATCTTCAGGCATAGCATCAGAAAGAGCTACGTGCCAACTAAAATTTGAATTCTCTTTTGCTAATTTATTAAAGTCTTCAACGTAAAACATTTCTTTTTTAGATCTTGCACCATACCAAAAAGTAACTTTACGCTTAGTTTTAATTCTATTGAATTGGTCGAACAGATGACTTCTCATAGGTGCCATTCCTGCACCACCACCAATGAAAACCATTTCTTTATCCGTTTCTCTAGCAAAAAACTCACCAAAAGGACCAGATATTACAACCTCGTCACCAGGTCTTAAATTAAAAATATAAGAAGACATCTTTCCAGCTGGGATTCCTGTAGAACCAGGTGGAGGCGATGCTATTCTTACATTAAGCATAACAATACCTTTTTCGTCGGGACAATTTGCCATTGAATATGCTCTTTCTATGGGCTCATTACTTTCAGCGTTGAAATCCCATATTTTAAATTTATCCCAATCTTCATGATACTCTTGTGCAACATCAAAATCTTTATAAGATAATGAATAGCTTGGAGCTTCAATTTGTATATATCCTCCAGCTCTAAAGTTGACATCTTCTCCTTCAGGAAGTTCTAATATTAATTCTTTTATAAAGGTGGCAACGTTATCGTTACTTCTAACTTTACATCTCCATTTCTTAACGCCAAAAACTTCTTCTGGAACTTCAATTTCCATATCTTGTTTAACTGCAACTTGACATGACAAACGATCTCCACAAGATGCTTCTCTTTTGTTTATATGACTTTCTTCAGTAGGTAAAATAGCTCCACCACCTGAGTGAACTTTAACTCGGCATTGAGCACAAGTTCCACCTCCTCCACAAGCAGAAGGTACAAAAAGTTTTTCTGCTGCAAGCGTTTGTAATAATTTACCCCCAGCTTGAACAGTTACCTTCTTTTCCCCATTAATTGTGATGTTAACATCACCGGATGAGACTAATTTACTCCTAGCAAATATAATTATTGATACAAGGGTAAGAACTATCATTGTAAAAAGAGTTATACCGAGAACAAATGTATCCATTTTTTAATCCTTTAAAGTTTAACGCCGGAAAAACACATAAAAGCCATTGCCATAAGCCCAGCAGTTATAAAAGTAATACCAAGTCCTTGCAAGCCATCAGGTATATCACTATACTTAAGTTTTTCTCTTACACCTGCCATAGTAGCAATTGCCAGAGCCCAACCAAATCCAGAAGCAATTCCATAAGTTGTCGCTTCTGAAAAATTATAATCTCTTTCTACCATAAATAATGAACCTCCTAATATTGCACAATTCACAGTAATTAATGGAAGAAATATTCCTAAAGCATTATACAAAGGTGGAAAATACTTATCTAAAATCATTTCTAATATTTGAACCAATGCCGCAATAACACCTATATATGAGATTAATCCTAAAAAAGTTAAGTCAATATCAGGAAAACCAGCCCAGGCCAAGGCTCCAGGTTTTAATAAATATGAAAGTATAATATTATTTGCAGGTACGGTTATAGATTGAACTATCATTACTGAGACACCTAAGCCAATGGCTGTTGATATTTTTTTAGAAACTGCAATAAAAGTACACATTCCTAGAAAGAAAGATAGAGCTAAATTTTCTACAAAAATAGCTTTTACAGCTAATGAAATCAGACCTTCCATTAATGTTCCTCTAAAGTTTGTATCTTGTATTCTCGAGCTTCAACTTGAGATTTTTTCCAAGTTCTTACACCCCAAATTATGAAACCTATGATAAAAAATGCTGAAGGAGGCAACAATAATAGACCATTTGGAACGTACCAACCACCATTGCTAATTGAATTAAATATAGTAATACCAAATAAGGTTCCTGAACCAAAAAGCTCTCTTATTACTCCAACACTCATTAATAAAAGACTATAACCAAGACCATTTCCAACACCATCAACAAATGATTCAAATGGTTTATTCTTCATTGCAAAGGCTTCTGCTCTACCCATAACAATACAATTTGTAATAATTAAACCTACAAAAACTGACAATGTTTTAGATATTTCATAGGCATATGCTTTTATTATTTGATCCACAAGAATAACTAGTGAAGCAATAATAACCATCTGGACAATTATTCTAATTGAATTAGGAATATAATGTCTTAAAATTGATATAAATAAAGATGAAAAACCACAAACAGCAATAACAGCTAGTGACATAACAAATGCAACGTTCAAAGAAGAGGTTACTGCTAAAGCTGAACAAATACCCAACACTTGTAGCGTTATAGGATTATTGTCGACCAAAGGATCTGTTAATAATTGTTTTCTTGTTTGAGACATTAAGCTGTTCCATTTTTTAAATTAGATAAAAACTTTTTAAAACCAGACTCACCCATCCAAAATTTTACTAAATTATCCACACCATTTGAAGTCAGAGTTGCTCCAGCTAAAGCATCTATATGATGATCCTTATTTTTGGAGGTTTTGGCAACTGTAATCATTAGTTCACCGCTATTATTATGAAGTTTCTTTCCTTTCCATTGCGCTTTCCATTTAGGATTGTCAACTTCAGCCCCTAACCCAGGTGTTTCAGCATGTTGATAAAATTGAAGACCAAATATGTCATTACCATTTTTTTCTAAAGCAATGAAACCGTATAATGTTGACCACAAACCATATCCATGAATTGGAAGTATAATCTTATCTAAAGATCCATCATCTTTTTTTAAAAGATAAACAGTTGCAAAGTTTGTCCTTCTTCCAATAGATGCTGGGTCTTCTTTTAATGATATACTTAACTCAGGGTCTTGTGCTGCTTTTCTATCGTCAAAATTAAAAGGATCAAATTTATCTGTAAATTTACCTTGATTTAAATCAACAACGATAGGCTGAAAGGAAGCAAATGATTTTTCAACATCAATACCTTCATAATAAAGTCCTGCTACTTGAAGAATATTTTTTTGTTTGTCAATTGCTTTGTTAACTTCTTGAACGTCTTTTAAATTAACAGCTGCGAATGAAACAACCATTGAACAAACAAGACATAGTGTGATTGCGACAAATAAAGTTTTGGTCATGCCATCAACTGGCAAATCTTTAAACTTTGTAAAAATGTTATTGGGTTTGGACATTTAACTTTGTCCTTCTTTTTATATTCGCCATTACAACAAAATGATCTATTAGTGGTGCAAATATATTTCCGAATAAAATAGCAAGCATCATCCCTTCAGGAAATGCAGGATTTAATACTCTTATCATCACAACCATAAAACCTATCAAAGCTCCGTATATATATCTTCCAAGATTAGTATGACTTCCAGAAACAGGTTCAGTAACCATGAAAACTAGTCCAAAAGCATAACTTCCAATCACAAGATGCCAATACCAAGGCATACTAAACATTGGATTTGTATCTGAACCTACCCAATTAAGAAATGATGAAAAAATAATCATTCCTAAAAGACAACCAACAACCATTCTATAATTAGCAATTTTTGTTAAAAGAAGGAAAACTAAACCTAAAGCGCAAGCTAAAGTTGAAGTTTCACCTAGAGAACCCTGAATTGTTCCTAGAAAAGCATCTACCCATGTAATTCCATAATTACTTAGGCTTTCATAACCTTCGGCAGCAGCAATTCCTAGAGAAGTAGCCCCTGAATAACCATCTACTGGTGTCCAGATTGAATCACCTGACATGTAAGCAGGATAAGCGAAATATAAAAATGCACGACCAGTAAGCGCAGGATTAAGAAAATTTTTGCCAGTTCCACCAAAAACTTCTTTCCCCACAACAACTCCAAAAGCTATGCCAAGAGCAACTTGCCATAAAGGGGTAGAAGCTGGTAAAGTAAGTGCAAATAACATAGAAGAAACTAAAAAACCTTCATTAACTTCGTGACCTCTTATAGTCGCAAAAGTAACTTCGCAAATACCTCCAGCAATTAAAGTTGTTAAATATATTGGTAAAAAATACAATAAACCATGAAAAACATTCGATATTAAACTGTCAGGATTAATTCCTAATCCACTTAAATTGAGTAATGATATTCGCCATCCTGATTGAGCTTCAACACCCAAAGTGGCCAAAGCACTATTAGTTTGTAAACCAGTATTGTACAGTGCCCACAAGATACAAGGAATTGTAGAAATGACTACGTAGGTCATTACCCTTTTCATATCTACAAAGCTTCTAGCGTGAGGTGCAACTTTTGTTACAGTATTACTAGTAAAAAATATGGTTTCTACCATTTCAAAAATGGGGTAATATTTTTCGTATTTACCACCCTTTTCAAAATGAGGCTCAAGCGAATTAAAATAATTACGTAATGACATCAATTAACCTTCTTTTTCAATTTTTGTTAAACTGTCTCTAAGGGCAGTTCCATATTCATATTTAGCAGGACAGGCAAACGTACATAATGCAACATCTTCCTCGTCAAGCTCAAGAGCACCAAGTGATTGAGCAACATCGGTATCCATAACTAACAAAGATCTAAGTAGTTGAGTTGGCAAGAAGTCTTGCGGCATTAAAGTTTCAAAGACACCTGTAGGAACCATCGCCCTTCTTCCGCCATTAAGATTTGATGTAAGATTAAATAACTTAAAAAAACTAAATGCAGATAATAAAACAGGCATAACTGAGTATTTATTTGGCTGCGGTTTTATCCAACCAAAAAAATGTTTATCTTTATCTTCTTTAATTAATGTAATTTGCCTAGAGTATTTTCCTAAATATGCTGTGTCTCCATCAGCATGAAAACCTGAAAGAACAGAACCTGAAATTACTCTACAATTTTCAGATTTATCATATTCTCCTTCGAGAATATCATCAAGAGATGCTCCAATAATAGTTTTAATTAATCTAGGATTGGTCGATAAAGGGCCTCCAACTGAAATAGTTCTGTCAATGTCAATATATCCGTTTAAAAATAATTTTCCTATTGAAATTACGTCTTGATAACCAACCGACCAAACTGTTTTGTTAGCGTTTGGAGGGTCTAGGAAATGCATGTGTGTGCCACTCAATCCAGCAGGATGTGGTCCAGCAAATTCGTAAGTATTAAAATAATTAACATCAATATTACTATTTTCTTTTTTGCAAATAAAAACTTTACCTTCAGTTAAAGTAGCAATCCTATTTATTCCTTCTTCAAAGGACTTAAAATCTTTTTTAATTATCAAGTCAGCGTCTGGACTCAGAGGTTCAGTATCCATAGCCGTTATAAATATTGATGATGGATCAGACTTACTATCAGGTATTTTTGAGTAAGGTCTAGTTAAAAAAGATGTCCATAAACCACTATCTAACAAACATTTTCTATTAAATTCTTTTTTTGACTTTTCTTTAGAATTCAATTTAGTTATGGCAATTCCTTTATCTTCTAAATTTTCAATATCTATAACAACGCTTAGTAAGGCCCTTTTCTCTCCTCTGTTAATTTCTTTGACAAAACCTTTACAAGGTGAAACAAAAAAAGCATCTGGATTGTCTTTATGACAAAATAAGGGCGTACCTCTTTCAACTTTATCACCAACGTTGACAAACATTTTGGGTTTAAGACCCTTATAATCAGGTCCAAGAATTGCAACAGAGTTAGGAATTTTACTTTCTTCTACAACTTGTTTTGGTATTCCCGATATAGGAATATCTAGACCTTTCTTGAGATTAAATTTATTCATTTAAAATTAATTAAAGCCTCTTTGAAAAAAGTGATATTTATTAGATGTGACAAGTTATATCAAT
>QBXO01000051.1 GCA_003284565.1 SAR116 cluster bacterium AG-321-K23 | reverse complement strand
TCCATATCTTGATATTTTGATATTTGGTGTAATTGCTATATTTTTAATTTTTAGACTCAAAAATATATTAGGTACTAAAACAGGTTTTGAAGAAACTAATCATAACGAAAAAAGTAGAGATGAAAAATTTTCAAACGTAGTTGCGTTAAAAACTAAAATTGACGAATCAAAAGATGTAGAATTGAAAAAAATTCTAGAAGTTGACCCAAATTTTGATGTTGTAGACTTTTTATCAGGTTCTAAAACATTTTTTGAAATGGTACTTAAAAGTTTTGTAGATGGAAATTTAGAAAATATTAAAAATTTTACAAAAGCATCAGTTCTACAGAGTTTTAAGACTGCAATAAACGAAAGAGACAAAGAACAAGAAACACTTATAATTGACTTAAAATCAATACAAAGAAA
This sequence comes from SAR116 cluster bacterium AG-321-K23, assembly GCA_003284565.1. Classification (GTDB taxonomy): domain Bacteria; phylum Pseudomonadota; class Alphaproteobacteria; order Puniceispirillales; family Marisalimonadaceae; genus Marisalimonas. The sequence continues at coordinate 6,204 of QBXO01000051.1, read as the reverse complement.
TGAAATAATTAATTCCAAAATATCAAGGACAGCAATTAAAATAAGTGTAATATTTGAGTCTCTTCAAGTAAGGGCACTTTTAGATAAAAATTCTAAAATTATTGATGGTGATAGAGAAAAAGAGATTTTAGTTAAAGACGAATGGATATTCGAAAGAAAAATTAACGAGAACGGTCCAAACTGGACATTAATAGAAACCAAAAGTAATTAGGATTATGGTATTAATTTCAAAAATTGACAAAAAAACATGGGAAAATTATGTTTCAAATTTAGAAAAAACAGTCATAATTCCATCAAAAAAACATTCTATAGACTTAAATAATAACATAAAAAATATAACTAACTTTAAAAAAAATTCAACTTTGGCAAGTCCCAAATTTTTTAAAAAAAAAGATTTTAAACCTGATCTTATTTTAGACCTTCATGGTTATAATTTATATTCCGGTAGACTGTTTTTAAATAAGCACATTATTGACTGTTATGAAAAAAATATAAGATTTATTCTTGTTATTACAGGAAAAGGATTTAACAACAAGGGTCCTTTAAAAGAAGAAGTTCCGAAATGGTTAAATCACAAGTATTTAAATAGATATATAATAGATTTTAATCAAGCACCGAAACACTTTGGTGGTGAAGGTGCTTTGTTAGTTAGAATAAAAAATAAATATAAAAATCAATATTAATAATTAATTATTATGGACAAGTAATGACTAACAAGATTGATGATAGAATTTCATCTGTTAATAGAAAAACTAATGAAACAGATATTGAAGTAAAAGTTAATTTAGATGGGATTGGAGAAAATCAAATAAGAACTGGACTTTCGTTTTTTGATCACATGTTACAACAATTGTCAAAACATAGTCTGATAGATATTGATCTGACTTGTATTGGAGACATTAATGTTGACTCACATCACACAATGGAAGATGTTGGTTGGGCCTTAGGAAAAGCAATTAATGACGCATTAGATAATAGAAAAGGTATAAAGAGATATAGTCATGTTTATTTGCCAATGGATGAATGTTTGACTAGATGCTGTATAGATGTTTCTGGTCGTCCATGGTTAATTTGGAATGTGTTTTTGCCCAATATATCAATAAAAGAAATTGAAACGGAAATATTCAAAGAATTCTTTCATTCTTTTTCACAATCTGCTTGTTTAACAATTCATTTAGAAAATATCTATGGCCAAAACACACATCACATTATAGAATCATGTTTTAAATCTTTTGCAATCTCACTAAGAGATGCGGTTAGTCTTGACAAAAGAAATTTAGACAATGTTCCATCTACTAAAGGAACATTAATCGGAAACAAGTAACATGAAACTTGTAATAATTGATTATGGTTCTGGTAATTTGAAATCAGTTGAAAACGCTTTTATGTATTGTGTTAGAACTAACAATCTAAAATTTTCAATTGAAGTTACTGACAATTTAAATTCAATTTCTAAAGCAGACCATATTGTGCTTCCAGGTGTTGGATCTTTTCCCGATTGTAAGAAAGGGTTGCAACAAATTGACGGTCTAATTGATTTATTAACAAATGAAGTAATTAATAAAGGAAAAAAATTCTTAGGAATTTGTGTTGGAATGCAACTTATGGTTGATTATAGTTCAGAAAAAAAAAGAACTTCTGGATTTGGTTGGCTGAATGGTAATTTTAAAAAAATTAAGACAAGTGGGCTAGATTATATTGGGAGGAATTATAAAATTCCACACATGGGTTGGAACAATTTACAGATAAAAGAAAAAAATCATCCTGTTTTAGAAAATATAAATGAAAATGAACAATTTTACTTTGTACACTCCTATGCATTGTTAACTAGAGAAATTAATGAAATAATTGCTTATACAACATATAATCAGAAAATTCCTTCAATCATAGGTAAGAATAATTTTTTGGGAGTCCAATTTCATCCAGAAAAGAGTGGAAATTCTGGTCAAAAATTTATATATAACTGGCTTAGTTGGGTGCCAGAATCTTAGAGAGTAATTATGAAAACTAAAGTTAAAAATTTTAATGTTAAAGCAGAATTGTGTAAAAACTTAAGTAAAGTTGACTTACAAGAATTATGTGACGCTACCGAAGAAGCAATATTAGCTGGAGGAGGTTTTGGTTGGATTTCTCCTCCCTCATCAAAAACACTTCAAGATTATTGGAAAGGTGTTTTACTTATACCAGAAAGAATTTTAATTATTGGTAGATTAGACAATGTTGTAGCTGGCTCAGCTCAGTTAATCAAGCCAGCGAAAAACAATGAAGCTCAATCTCATTCTTGTACGTTAAGCACATTTTTCTTTGCTTCGTGGGCAAGAGGATATGGTTTGGCTAAGACTGTTTTTGAAAAAGCTGAATTAAAAGCAAAACATGACGGTTTCAAAGTAATCAATCTAGAAGTTAGAGAAACACAATTAAGAGCGATACAATTATATGAGCAAGCAGGATTCATTAGAACTGGGATTAACCCAAAATCAGTTTTCATAGATGGAAAATATATAGCTGGTTATTATTATTATAAAGAACTCAAATAATGAAAAAAAATGTAATTACATTATTTCCGGCTATTGATGTTAAAAATGAAAAATGTGTGAGACTTCTTTATGGAGATATGGAAAAAGAGACTATTTATAATAATAATCCATTAGACCAAGCCAAGTGGTTTGTTGATCAAGGTGCAGAGTGGTTGCATATTGTAGATCTTGATGGTGCAGTTACAGGTAGAAATGTAAATAGAAAAGTAATTAGTAAAATTGTTGATAAACTTCATGACAAAGTGAAAATACAAATAGGAGGAGGTATAAGAAATTTGGATGATATAGATTTTTGGATACAAAATTCAGTTAATCGTGTTATATTAGGGACTCTGGCTCTTGAAAATCCAAATTTTATAAATAATCTTGACGAAAAATATTTTAAAAAAATAGTCATAGGAGCAGACGTTAGAGATGGAAAGATTGCATCTCATGGCTGGAAAAACCAAACTGATATATTAGCTGTAGATTTGCTAAAATCTTTGAATTCTTCTATTGTTAGCTCTGTAATATATACAGATATTACAAAAGATGGAACATTGAAAGGAGCAAGTGTCAATAAAACTGTTAACTTCGCAAAATCAATACCCCATTCGGTTATTGCATCTGGTGGTGTCTCATCATTGAACGATATTGCAAGATTAAGCAGAGAGTGTTCAAATGGAATTGAAGGAATTATTATTGGTAGAGCTTTGTATGATAAAAAATTTACATTTTCAGACGCTTTACTAAAATCAAAAGAGTTTAAAAATTGATGCTTTCCACTAGAGTGATACCATGTTTAGATGTACATAACGGAAGAACTGTTAAAGGTATAAACTTTATAAATTTAAAGGATGCCGGAGATCCGGTTGAACAAGCAAAGAAATATAGTTGTTTGGGGGCAGACGAAATTTGTTTTCTTGATATCTCCGCAACCAATGAAAAAAGAAAAGCTATGTTTAATGTTATTTCTAAGACAGCAGAGTTGTGTTTTGTTCCACTTACCGCTGGTGGTGGCGTAAATAGTCTTGATGATTTTCGTAAACTTTTAAATTCTGGAGCAGATAAGGTGTCTATTAATTCTGCTGCGGTCTACAACCCAACATTGATTAGGGAATCATCAGAAAAATTTGGTAATCAATGTGTTGTTTTAGCGATTGATGCGATCGAAAATAAAATTATGCCGAGTGGTTACGAAGTAACTACTCATGGCGGTAGAAAAAAAACAAATATAGACGTACTTAGGTGGGCAATTAAAGGTGTTAAAAATGGGGCTGGAGAAATTCTATTAACATCAATGAACTCAGACGGCACAAAAAAAGGGTATAATTTAAAATTAACAAAATTAATTTCGGAAAATGTAAATGTTCCTGTCATAGCTTCGGGCGGTGCGGGAAGCCCGAAGGATATGGTTGAAGTTATATTAAAAGCAGGCGCATCAGCGGTTCTGGCCGCATCTATTTTTCATTATGGTGTTCATTCAATATTTTCTGTAAAAAAAGAAATGTTTAAAAATGGAATAAAAGTAAGAAATCATGAAGACTAAAATAGACGAACAGATTATTGGTGAATTATTTACTACACTCACTGAAAGAAAAAATAGCAGTATCCATAAATCATATACATCTTATCTAAACAAAAACCCTGAAATATTGGCCAAAAAAATTGTTGAAGAATCATCTGAATTGATCATTGACTTCATCAAAAAAAACAAAGAAGGTGTAATAAAAGAATCATCTGACTTATTATACCATTTATTAGTAATTTGGACTTCTATTGGTATAGAGCCAGAAGAAATTTGGAATGAGCTGTCATCTAGGAAGTCAATATCAGGGTTACAAGAAAAAAAAAATAGAGGAAAAAAATGAATGCATCATACGACAACAACAATATTTTTGCTAAGATATTGAGATCTGAAGTTCCTTGTAACAAAGTAATAGAAAATGAATATGCAATTGCATTCTCAGATATAAATCCTCAAGCACCTTTGCACGTATTAGTTATTCCAAAAAATCCTTACGTTAATTTTCATGAATTTACTAAACATGCTTCAATTGATGAACTTAACTTATTTTGGAAATTGGTTAAAGATGTTATTGATCATTTTAAGTGTGAAAATAAAGGCTTTAGATTAATTACAAATTCTGGGTCTGATGGAAATCAAGATGTTCCTCATTTTCATGTTCACGTTCTTGGTGGAAAAAATTTGGGAAGAATGATCAATTAGTGATCAGTTATTAATTTTTTCTTCTATAAAATCCCAAAACATCTCTTCAATTGCTATAGAATTCAATTTTCTTATTTCTCTAATTCCTGTGGGTGACGTAACGTTTATTTCAGTTATATAGTTTCCAATTACGTCAATTCCTACGAAATAAAGTCCTTTCATTTTTAATGATTCTGATATTTCATTGCATATAAACATATCTCTGTCTGTTAATTCTGTTTTATTAGGTCTACCACCAACATGCATATTTGATCTACTTTCACCCAATTTCGGAATTCTATTTATAGCTCCAACTGCCTCTCCATTTAGCAAAATTATTCTTTTATCACCACCTCTAACATCTTTTAAATATTCTTGTATCATTAAAGGTTCTTTATTTTGACTAAAAAACATTTCCAAAATAGAATTAAAATTTTCGTCCTCAGGCAGAACATGAAATACTCCTTGTCCACCATTTCCATAGAGTGGTTTAATAATTATATCACTGAATTCCGCCCTAAAATCTTTTATATCTTTGACGCTACGAGTTATTATAGTCTTCGGCATCAAATGAGAGAAATTAGTAACAAATATTTTTTCTGGAGAGTTTCTTACTTCAAAAGGGTTGTTAACAACCAGTGTAGATGTTGGAAGTTTTTCTAAAATATGCGTTGCGGTAATGTATGACATGTCAAAAGGTGGGTCTTGTCGCATCATTACAACGTCATAATCTTTTAATGGTTTAGTATTTTTATCACCATATTTAAATTTATTAATGTTTTCTGTTGAAAATAGCTCAAACTCACAAATATTTGCAAAAACATCATTAAACTTAAACATCAAATCTTCTGGTTTGAAAAAGTTTATTTTATGTTTACGCCTTTGCGCTTCAAGGGCAAGAGCAAAAGTTGTATCCCCATCTAAATCAAGAGACTCTAGTGGATCCATTAAAAATGCAATATTTAAATTGCGGCTCATCTTGTGTCTTTATTTAGTATTATATAATTATAAACTTCTTTAACAAATCTAGCACTAGAAGCATGATTTTTAACAAGATTCATTTCAAGCTCATCTTTAGCAACTCCACTTATATATGCTTTATCATTTACAACGTCTATAGAATAATTTATGCTATTTATAGATTTATCAGATATTAAACGGGCCCTTATTTCACCTATAGAGGCTATATCTCTTGCAATATTTTTTATATTGGAGGTGTCAGTTACCAAAATTTCATTGTTAACTTCCTTTACCCCTCTTATAGACCATGCTAATTTAGTAAACTGAATTTTATCAGTTGATCTTTTTAATTTACCAGTAAATAAAACGGAACCATTATTAACAAAAATTTTAGTGTCAGCTATTAATTTTTTATTAAACTTGAAAATTAAATTAGAGATTTTCGTCTTAATGAGGCTATCATTTATTGATGTACCAATCCCCTTTTCTTTTGATGCAGCCCCGATAGAAACCATACCA
>QBXO01000050.1 GCA_003284565.1 SAR116 cluster bacterium AG-321-K23 | reverse complement strand
ACAGGAGGATCTGTCGGTGAAAGAGTATATGGCTCTACTGTTTTTCAAACCATATCGTCAATCACAACCTCAGCCGCAGCAAATGGTAATTTTAAAATAGGTACTTTTGGATACAATGCTATTAATGATGATGATAGTTTGGTCCAATTGACAACTTTTTCTTCAGGTGGGATTTCAATGGATGGTGTTTTATCTACAGCGGATTACCTTGGAGCTAAAATTAAAATTAAGAGTCAACAGGACACAACAGGTACAAGTTTTGTTGTTGCTGGTACGGATATAAATAATGAGGTTATAACGGAAACCATTTCTGGATCTAATGGTGGTGTAGTTACTACTTCAAAAATTTTTAAGACAGTGACTTCCATTAATTCTTCAGGAACTAACAATGGTAAAATTCGGATTGGTACAGAAGCGGCCGATGGAGGCTGGAACACAACAATTGATGCAAATGCACTAAATATAGATACCCAAAAGGAAATATCTACAGCATTACTTACATCACTGAGATCAGAAACTCCAACCATTCAACTTAAAAGTAAAATCTTAAGCACATTACCTAAAGATGGACAATCAGTAGACCTAAGCTTCGAAGGACAAGTTTATACTCTTAAGATGGAATCAGGAGAGTTGCTGGTTGAGGGACCTGAAATAAATAGAATTAAAGCACGATTTAATGGTACATCAGAAAATATTTCAAATTTAATTGCGATTTCCCAAACTGGTACTGCCGCCACTCCCCTTACTATTAATGGATTAAATTCTACAGCAGCAGATAGTAATGGTATTATAGAAGATATGAATCCAACAGGTGCAGGTGTGATTACACTAACTGGGGCACTCAAAAATAGCACATCTCTAAATTCCAGAATTACAATTAAAAATACCGATAACGATGATAATACGGCTTTTAAATTTACTATCACTGGTACTGATATAGACGGTAATGTTATAACTGATGAAATTACTGGCGTGAATGGCGACAATGCAACTAATACCGGAACTAAAGTTTTTAAGACAGTTACTGAGGTAAGAGTTGATGGTGACCATGGCGATGTTGAAATTGGAACTACCCCTGCGTTTGCTTCATTACTAGGGACAAGAGTATCCATAACTGCGACATCAAACGAAAGTGAAAATTCTTTTACTATAGTTGGTACAGGCACAGACGGATTAAGTAAAACTGAAACCATTTCTGGTCCAAATTCTGGAAAAACTGCTGTATCTTCTGATTTATTTAAAACAATTCACTCAATTACTCCAGCTTCAAATACTAAAGGTAACGTAGAAATTGGTACTGCACCAGGATTTGAATTGATAGCAACAGCAGAGGGTACAATAGAGGGTGCTCAATTTAAGTTAGTGTCAAATACTGTGAACACTTCAAATGCTGAAACATTTGGCTTAAAAGAAGGTATAACGACAATGCTTGGAAATTTTGTTGCACAGCCTAAAGTTAACTCAGAAGGTGTTAATAGGTACGCATTGGGAATTGAGGTAACGGAAAACAACGTAAAATCAAATTATACAGTTAAATTTAATGCCAATAATATCCCAGTTTTCTTTGATAGCACAGGAACAGTAATTAGTGGTTCTCCACCTAGTTCTATTACTTTGTCATGGAATGAATCATCTGGAATAACAGATGATGATTCTCTATTTAATGATAATATGTCAGCAGGAGTTGGTATAATTACTGACGGTATTTTATCAACAACTGACGATAATGGCTTGTTTACAAGCCAATCAGCCACAGCAGGTGATTTATTTTTTGATGGTGCCCTAAAAAACTCAAAAGCTTTAAACGGTAAAATAAAAATAAAATGTAATGGAGACGAGACTAGTAATTCTTTTGTAATTTCAGGTCTTGATACTAATGGTGTGTTTAAAACCGAAACAATTACTGGAGTTAACAGTTCAAGTGCTACTGGTGCTATTTCTTTTAGAGAAATTATATCTATTTCCGTAGCTAACAACACAGCGAGTACAATTGAGGTTGGTATACAAGCAACCTCTGTTGTCATGGACCCACAAGTAATCACAATCAAACCTGCTGGAAATGACAGTGGTGAAAAATATACAATTACTGGTTTAGATCAATTTGGTAACTCACAAACTGAAGTTTTAACTGCTAGTGGGGCAGGTGAAACTATTATAGGAGAAAAAGTATTTACTCAAATTACATCAATAGTACCTGGAAGCTCATCTGCTTCAAGCGTAAAAGTAGGTACTCAAAAAGTTGGACGATTATCAATTAGTAATACCATTGATAAGCTTGATTTTAAGGTTGATGGTAACCCACGAGCTAATGATATTTTTGGATTTAAAACTCAAAATATTAGAGCCGTTATTGGTAATGATGATGTAAAGATATCTTCGTTTTCAGGTGAGCCAGTAAAAGTTGACTTGCCAGATGGATCAATTGAAAACTCAGTTGCAGAAAAAATAAGTTTAACCAATCTGCCACCAGAGGACTTGATTACAATTGTTATGGGTGGTGGTGCAAGAAAAATAAGTGCAGAATATGATCAATTTATTGAAAGCAAAAATTTAAATAACGAATTTGACCCTGAATTAACTATTAAAGTTGACGCAACAAATAAAAATTAAGTAGAAATTTTTGATAAGATTTCTGGTCACTCTATTGCATCAAGAATCCTAGACGTGAATAGAGTTTTTGAGGTAAATAACACAAAATTTCAATTTTCTGACGATACTATAGTCAATAATAGTTTTGATTTTTCAAGTAATAAGGATGGTTTTGGAGATAATAGAAATATAATCAATATTTTAAATCTTCAAGGATCTGATAAATCAGGAAGTAATAAAGGAAATTTCCAGGAAATCTTTAATACCACAGTTGCTAAAGTAGGCTCAAACGTTCAAGCAAATAAATTGTCTTTAGATTCAGCCTCAAGCACTTTAGATGCGGCGGAGGCAAGTCAAAGTGAGTTTGCCGGTGTTAATTTAGATGAAGAAGCCGCCCATTTACTTGAATTTCAGCAAGCTTACCAAGCTTCGGCACGAATTTTGCAAACAGCTAAAGAGATGTTTCAATCTCTTATAGATGTTGTTTAATAAATAAAGTGGTTTTAAAATGCAGATTAGTTCAAAATTATTTAATCAACAGCAGTTAAAACAATTTTCATCTACAACCGAAGAGCTTCAAAATCTTCAAAATAAAATTGCAACTGGAGAAAATATTTTAAGGGCTTCGGATGATCCAGTTGGATCTGTAGAATTGTCGGGTTTGAATGTTGTAATGAAACAAATCGAACAATACGAAAGAAATGTTAACTCAGCAAATGATAGATTATCACTACTAGATAAAAATTTAGAAAATTTGTCGAATATTTTTACCAGAATTCAGGAATTGATTATTCAGGCTTCGAGCGATGTGCTAGGCGCATCAGACAGAGATGCAATCGCTATTGAAGTAGATCAAATGAAAGAAGAAGTATTAAGTTTAGCTAATGCTCAAGATAGTAATGGTAGTTATTTATTTAGTGGTTTCAAAACTAATATTTTACCGTTTCAAAAAGATTTAGCTGGTAAAATTAATTATAAAGGAGATAGAGGCGTCTCGTCTTTATCAATATCTGAATCTAGAATAATGGAAACGACAATTGATGGAGGCACATTGTTTCAAGCCGTTAAAGGCCCATCAGGAGAAAACGTTTCAATTTTTCAAATGCTGGAAGATATCAGTTATTCGATAAGAACTGCGTCTGGGGGTGTAAACTCAGTAAAATCAACAGGAGTAGCAGAACTAACTTTTGAAAATGAGAATCCTGGAACCTGGACATTTGATTTAACAGGAAATTTAGGCACAGCAACTATAACAACTGAAATTACTGGTGAAGATCCTTCAGAATTTGTAAGGCAAATCAACCTTAGCTCTACAGGTATTGTTGCAACAATTAAGGAAGATGGAAAAACAATAAAATTAACTGATTCAGTAAATGGTCCAATGGAAATAAACAACCTTTCAGTTTTTGGTGTTACAACTGCTAAAAAAGATCCTTCTTCATATTTTCTTGTTCAGCCAACAGACGGAACTGGAAATAATATTGGTGGTGTCCAAAAATTATATGACAATGACCAATTACCTTCCAAACAATTAGATAATGTAGCTTCAACTCAAGTTCACATTTCAAATAATAGAGGTGAAATTGGGGCAAGAACTAATTCTCTTGAAAGACAAGTAGAATTATTAGCTAATAGAAGATTGGCAATAGAAAAGGATGTAAGTGACATAAAAGACGCTGATCTTGCAGCTTTAGTAACAAATTTACAAAGCATGTTAACCTCTATGCAAGCTAGTCAACAATCTTTTGTTAAAATTTCACAATTAAATTTATTTGATTATTTAAGATAATTAAAATATTTCTGGTTCTTGGTTAAACGCTTCACCAATCCAATCAATATCCTCTTCGTCAGTTATTAACCAGCCTGGCGTAGCTTTTGGAAGAGCATCATTTCTAATACTAAATACAGTAGCTTTGAAAATTTTAAAACATTTATCTGAATTATAGTCCTTTGTTTTTTCTGGATCAAAAGCAGAAGAAAACATACCAGATAATTTTCTTTCACTGCCACTAGACTCATACTTCACTCTGTAGTGTATGTAGTCTTGTATATAATCAACCGCTTCTTCACCCGCATTGATTTCAGATAAAAATTGAAGGATCTTTTCAGCAACGTCCATTATTTCTTCAAATTTAACTTCATTATATCTTTCGCTAATTGCAGACGAATATTTTCTAGAAATTCCCGCAATGGAGTTATTAGAGGAAAGAAATTCTTTACTCGTCTGAGCTGCGAAAATTCCAAATATCCACTCAGGGCAAAATTTTGACATCATAACACCTATTAAATTCAGATATTATTTATCTTAATTAAACTTTTTTTTGAGTAAATCAATAGGATTATTATTTAATTTGCTTCCATCCATCCAAAATTTCATCTATAGGAGGTATCGCATCGTAGATAAGCTTTGAATCTCGTTTAGTAAAACCTTTCATAATACCTTCCTTACAAAATTCATAAATACGATAAAGATTTACAGCTATTTCTTCGCCTTCTTCAAAATTTAAACTTGATTGTAATATGTAAATTGCTGTTAAGGATTTAGAAAAACTCTGAGATTTTATTGAAGAAATTACGGGCTCATTATCTATTGAATATGCCAATGTTTCCATATTTTTCTTAAGATCTCTTAAAACTTCCTCTATTATTTTATGAGGATTCAGGCTAGTAGTTTTGGCAGCAATTTCATCAGTAAGGTATTGCTTTATAGATACATTATAATTCATAGTAATACTCAAAAATATATTTAAATCCAAACTTATTTACGGATTATTACATTTTATGTTTAGCAATAAATTTAAATTAATGTTTTTCTATCTGATTTATTTCTTCAGAAATATCAAGATATGCTTGTAAAACATCATTTTCTGAAATTATACCGATCATTTCATTGGTTTTTTTATCTACAATTGGAATACTTTCACCAACAAATTTTGATAACTTTTTAATAACAAATATTAAATTTGAATTTGGATCAATAACCAAAGGCTTTATTTCTATAAGATCTATTAAATTATTTTCTTTTTGTCCTATCAAACTCATAAGGCTAATTTTGCCAATATATTTATTATCTTTTGAAATAATGTAGCCCTCAGTTGTTCTAGAATTAGTTAATAATTTGATAGCGCTTTTAATGGATGTTTTAGAATTAAGTTTTGTATATTTACTATCAACATAATTTTTAATTAATGCTTCATTCAGTCTTATCTGTTCTCGACCTTTTGTGATAGCAACTCCTCGTATTGTAAGTTGCTTGTCAAATAAACTATTTCCAAATGCTCTACTTGTTATAAATGAGCATACAACAATGGGAAAAGTAGCAGCTATAGCATACTCATATGAACTGGTAAGTTCTAAAACTAAAATGATAGCAGTTATAGGTGCTCCTATAACAGAACTAGAAACTGCTGCCATACCAGATACAGCAAGTACAGAAACTAATTCAGGATTATTTGACGTAATAGGTAACTGAAAAATAATAGCACCAAGAACACCTCCTAAGAAGAGAGCAGGGGAAAATGTTCCACCAAAAAAACCAAAACCAATGCAAATAGAAGTAAGAATTAATTTTCCTATAAGGAGAGCTATGAGATAACTAAGTATTTGTTGTGAAGTTATCACGGATATTAATACCTCGGTGCCTAATCCCAAAACTTCACTAAATATCATTCCACACAAACCACAGGCAAATCCAGCAATTATAGGAGATTGCCAGCTTTTCAATCTAATTTTAGGTGGAATAGAGGCTAAAAAAAGTATTGATTTCATAAAAGTAATTGCTGTAAATGCAGCTAAAGGACCAATTAAAGCTAGACTAATTAAGATATCACTCATCTCAAATGGAATAGCATTAAGCAGAAGGGGAGGACTTACTATTCCTATTTGCGTAGCAGAGAAGTTTGCTGCCATAGATGAAATTGCAAGAGCTGCGACTGCTTTCATGGAAAAATGTCTTAAGACTGTTTCATGGGCAAATATGATACCAGCCAAAGGTGCACCAAACCCGGCTGAAATTGCTGCAGCAACACCACTACCAATAATTATGTCATGAGGGATTTTAGGTATATACTTTTGACGTCTAATAAAAGAAGCTACAGTAGCGCCAAAATGTACTAGAGGGCCGTAAATTCCAACTGAAGCTCCACCACTTATTGAAATAAAGGAGGCTAATGTAGATCCAAAGCCACCTTTTAAGTCTAGAATTCCAGCTCTATGATGTGCAGCGTAAATTGTGTCAGCAGGACCAAACCATCTT
>QBXO01000049.1:0-5000 GCA_003284565.1 SAR116 cluster bacterium AG-321-K23 | reverse complement strand
TGTTTCAATTTGGTCCTTGAGTAAGGCGGGACACGAGAAATCCTGCTTGAATATGGGGGGACCACCCTCCAAGCCTAAGTACTACTCTGTGACCGATAGTGAACAAGTACCGTGAGGGAAAGGTGAAAAGAACCCCTATAAGGGGAGTGAAACAGACCTGAAACCGAATGCTTACAAACAGTAGGAGCTACATTAAGTAGTGACTGCGTACCTTTTGTATAATGGGTCAGCGAGTTAATTTATTGAGCAAGCTTAAGCCGTTAGGTGTAGGCGAAGCGAAAGCGAGTATTAATAGTGCGATTTAGTTCGATGGATTAGACCCGAAACCGGGTGATCTAGCTATGGGCAGGTTGAAGGTGCGGTAACACGCACTGGAGGACCGAACCCACGTCTGTTGAAAAAGACGGGGATGACCTGTGGCTAGGGGTGAAAGGCCAATCAAACCCGGAGATAGCTGGTTCTCCGCGAAAACTATTTAGGTAGTGCGTTATATATTACTGCCGGGGGTAGAGCACTGGATGGGCTAGGGGGGCGCGAGCCTTACCAAACCTAACCAAACTCCGAATACCGGTAAGTACAGTATAGCAGACAGTCCATGGGTGCTAAGGTCCTTGGACAAGAGGGAAACAGCCCAGACCACCAGCTAAGGTCCCTAAGTTATGGCTAAGTGGGAAAGGATGTGGGAAGGCCAAGACAGCCAGGAGGTTGGCTTAGAAGCAGCCATCCTTTAAAGAAAGCGTAACAGCTCACTGGTCTAAACAAGCCGGCCTGCGCCGAAGATGTAACGGGGCTAAAGCCATACACCGAAGCTGTGGATGCCGTAAGGCATGGTAGCGGAGCGTTCTGTAAGCCGTTAAAGGTAACACGTGAGTGTTATTGGAGGTATCAGAAGTGAGAATGCTGACATGAGTAGCGATAAAGAGTGTGAGAAACACTCTCGCCGAAAGCCCAAGGGTTCCTGCGCAAGGTTAATCCACGCAGGGTTAGTCGGCCCCTAAGATAAGTGCGAAAGCAGTAGTCGATGGGAACACGGTTAATATTCCGTGACCTGATGGTAGTGACGGATGATGTAAGTTGTAAATACTTATCGGATTGTATTTGCAGCGAAATTGTCCCAGGAAATAGCTCCATCATTAAGACCGTACCCGAAACCGACACAGGTGGGCAGGTAGAGAATACCAAGGCGCTTGGGAGAATGATGTTGAAGGAACTCGGCAAAATGCACCCGTAACTTCGGAATAAGGGTGGCCTGCTCTGGGCAACCAGAAACAGGTAGCATAAAATTGGGGGTAGCGACTGTTTATTAAAAACATAGGGCTCTGCAAAGTGGCAACACGACGTATAGGGTCCGACGCCTGCCCGGTGCTGGAAGGTTAAGAGGAGTTGTGCAAGCAGCGAATTGAAGCCCCAGTAAACGGCGGCCGTAACTATAACGGTCCTAAGGTAGCGAAATTCCTTGTCGGGTAAGTTCCGACCTGCACGAATGGCGTAACGACTTCCCCGCTGTCTCCAACATCAACTCAGCGAAATTGAATTCCCCGTGAAGATGCGGGGTACCCGCGGTCAGACGGAAAGACCCCGTGCACCTTTACTACAGCTTTGCAGTGGCATCAGGAAGCCGATGTGCAGGATAGGTGGGAGGCTTGGAACTTGTGGCGCAAGCCATGAGGGAGCCATCCTTGAGATACCACCCTTCTGCTTTCTGTTGTCTAACCGTGGCCAGTTATCCTGGTCCGGGACCCTGCATGGTGGGTAGTTTGACTGGGGCGGTCGCCTCCCAAATGGTAACGGAGGCGCGCGATGGTAGGCTCAAACCGGTCGGACATCGGTTGTTGAGTGCAATGGCATAAGCCTGCCTGACTGTGAGACTGACAAGTCGAGCAGAGACGAAAGTCGGTCATAGTGATCCGGTGGTTCTGTGTGGAAGGGCCATCGCTCAACGGATAAAAGGTACGCCGGGGATAACAGGCTGATACCCCCCAAGAGTTCACATCGACGGGGGTGTTTGGCACCTCGATGTCGGCTCATCACATCCTGGGGCTGGAGCAGGTCCCAAGGGTTTGGCTGTTCGCCAATTAAAGTGGTACGTGAGCTGGGTTTAGAACGTCGTGAGACAGTTCGGTCCCTATCTGCCGTGGGTGTTCGAATCTTGAGAGGAGCTGTCCCTAGTACGAGAGGACCGGGATGGACGCACCTCTGGTGTACCAGTTGTCGCGCCAGCGGCATAGCTGGGTAGCTATGTGCGGAAAGGATAACTGCTGAAAGCATCTAAGCGGGAAGCCTCCCTCAAAACTAGGATTCGCCGAGAACCGTGGAAGACTACCACGTTGATAGGCTAGGTGTGGAAGCGCAGTAATGTGTGAAGCTAACTAGTACTAATAGTTCGATCGGCTTGATCGTGACCGTCATGAAAGTAGAAATCGGTTTTTCTAAATAATTGACTATAAGTAAGCAATTTAGGATCATTTTTAAAATAATTGAAAGGCTAGATGGCCTGGTGATTATAGTGCAGATGTCCCACCCGATCCCATTCCGAACTCGAACGTGAAGCTCTGTTGCGCTGATGGTACTGCATCTTAAGGTGTGGGAGAGTAAGTCGTTGCCAGGCCTTCTAGCCTTTCAATAAATCAAAGCATGACGCGGGGTGGAGCAGCCCGGTAGCTCGTCAGGCTCATAACCTGAAGGTCGTAGGTTCAAATCCTACCCCCGCAACCAAATTTCTTAATAAAATCAATGACTTATACGATCCTCAAAGACTTCGGTTTTTGGGGTTTTTTTGCGTTTTAAGCCTGATAACGATCACAGAGTGATTAATAAAGTGATTAATGTTCGTCATGCTTTTTTAGTTTTTTTAACACCTTTTCTAAAGATGCAACCACTTGATTTTTTTTAGATATATTTAAATCTAATTCTAAATTAAACCCATCATAATTTTCACTTAGAAACATATTCTTTCTCACCAAACTCTTATTAGATACAATTACTTGATATGTTTGTATTTTGTGAGCTATACCTTTAACATTAATCTCATCTTTCTTTTCGCAAATAATATCTTTTTTAATCAAAGCATATGTCTCATGAGAAATAAGAATTTGTCCAATTTCAGCGCTGGATTCGAGTCGACTAGCTAGATTAACTTCTCCACCTATTATGGTATAATCTAATCTATCCTCAGAGCCAAAGTTTCCGACGTTACAATACCCAGTATTTATTCCTATTCTAATATCTAAGGGATTTGATATTCCTTGATCTTCCCATAATTTACGCAAGTATTTCATGCGTTCTCTCATCTCTAATGCCATTAGAACACATGCTTTAGCATCTTCTTTGTCACCCTTACTTTCTGGATCACCGAAGAAAATGAGAATAGCGTCTCCTATAAACTTGTCTATAGTACCACCAAACTTTAGAGCAATTTTTGACATTTCATTAAGATAACTGTTTAATAATGAACTTAGTTCTTCAGGCTCAAGCCTATCAGTGATTTCAGTAAAACCTTTAATATCAGAGAAAAAAACTGTTAGCTTTTTTCTGTAGGCTTCAATTTTAACATTTTGCTTCCCAGAAAATATAGACTGATAAACTTGAGGTGATAGGTATTTAGAAAGTTTAGTAGTAAGTTCTTCAATCTTTTTTTGAGAAGTTACTCGTTCAGTGATATCTACTACTGTCCACAAAACTTCATCTGCCCCAATAACAGGATCGCCTGCAATCCTGCACCAAACTGTTTGTCCATTTTTACTTTTACAAGGCCAATCTAAGTTCACAGTCTTATTATTTCTAACTTGGTTAAATGCTTTTTCACCAAACTCTTTATACATTTCAGTTGAAAGATGAATAATTTCAGCATTTTTACCTATAAGTTCTTCTTTAGTGAAGCCAAGCATTTCACAAAATTTAGGGTTAACCTCTATTAAGACACGGTCTTTATCCACAATCATAATACCAACGCCAGTATTGTAAAAAACTTGTTCAAATCTTGATGATTTATCGGTATTTTGGTTCATTTGGAAACAGTTAATCTATAAAAACTAAAGTTAATTTTAAATGGTAAAAATAAGTTTTTAAAGCACAAAAATCAAAGATTTAAAAATAAATCTCAGAAAATCAGTTTATCTTAATAATATAAGTGAACGTATTTTTTGAGTAGCTTGGGTATTTAGATATAAATGGAGCTTTTTTGAATTTTTAGCCTGATAATGATCACAGAGTGATCAATAATGTGATTAATGGAAACCATAAACCTACATATACAGCCAAAAATACGAGCAAAAATGTTAGGCTCACAATCTGAAGGTCGTAGGTTAATCTAAAAAGACTCTTATTAAATCAATTTTTTCTTTTCTACCTTTGATTGGATGTGAGTCAAATTCTTCATATTCCTCAACAATTTCAATTTGATCATATAAAGCTTTACTAATTAAAAGATCATTATTAAAGATTTTGCTTAAATCACACAGCCTGCTAGCAACATTTACAGTATCTCCTAATACTGTATATTCAACTCTCTTTTCTCCACCAACGTTACCAACAATACATTCTCCATAATGTATCCCTATTCTGTGCTCGATAACTTCTTGCCTATTATCAATTCTATTCTTATTCCATTCATGTAACATTGATTTCATTTTTTTAGCACAGTTAAATGCATTTTGTGCATCATTACCATATGATTTTGGGGTTCCAAAGTTGGCCATTACAGCATCACCAATAAATTTGTCAACTGTTCCATTAAACTCAAAAATACATTCAACCATTATGGTTTGGTATTCTGATAATAATTCAAGTACATCGTTAGGCTCCATTTTTTCAGATAGCTTTGTGAAACCAACAATGTCTGTGAATAAAACCGCTACATTCAAATTTTTTGGAATATATTCAGAAAAATTGAGACCAGTTTCTTCAATTTCATTTTTAATATCTGGTGAAAAATATCTTCCTAAAACCATATTATTTTTTTCAAAATCAGCTGAACTTTGAGCATGACGATTGGCTTGCCA
>QBXO01000048.1 GCA_003284565.1 SAR116 cluster bacterium AG-321-K23 | reverse complement strand
TTAACTATTCTTCTAAATTTGTTTTTCTACGATAATCAAAAAAATGAAGGTGAAACAAAAGAACAAAAAATTAAACTGAATTTTCTTCAAATAATAAAGGATAATTTTTTAAAATTAAAAAGCGAAAAGATATCAAGAAAAAAACCACAAATTAGAAAGAGCCCAATTTTAATCAAAAACACAGATACAGGTAAAAATTTTAAGAAAAAAGGAGATATATTTAGTTCTTATCAAGATGACCTGCCGTTGGGATCAGAAACTGGGTTTGTTTTACCGTCTATAAATTTATTAAGAGACTTTATAGAAGATATCAAACCTCCAAGTAAAGAAACCCTGGACATGAATGCCAAAGTACTAGAAGGAGTTTTATCAGATTACTCAATTAATGGTAACATAGAGTCCGTTAGGTATGGCCCGGTTGTAACAAGATATGATTTGCAACCTGCACCAGGTTTAAGAAGTCAGAGAGTAATATCACTTGCTGACGATATTGCTCGCTCAATGTCTGTGGAAGCTGTACGAGTAGCCATGGTACCTGGGCAGAATGTTATTGGTATAGAGTTGCCAAACAAAACTCGTGAAACAGTAATTTTGAGAAATATATTAGAGCATCAAGAATTTCAAAACACCAGTTTAAGTCTTCCAGTTTGTCTTGGTAAAAATATAGCAGGCTTTCCAGTTATAGTAGACTTAGCAAAAATGCCCCACTTGTTGGTAGCTGGTACGACTGGTTCCGGTAAATCTGTGGGGATAAATGCAATGATTTTGTCACTGCTTTATAAACACACCCCAGAAACATGTCGACTAATTATGATTGACCCTAAAATGTTAGAGTTATCTGTTTATGATGGTATTCCTCATCTACTGACGCCAGTAGTCACTGATCCTAAAAAAGCAATTATTGCTTTAAAATGGGCCGTTCGCGAGATGGAAACTAGATATATGTCAATGAGTAAACTTGGAGTAAGGAATATTGATAATTATAATGAAAGGTTGATCCAAGCTAGAAAGAAAGGTGAAATTCTGTCAAAAAATATTCAAGTTGGCTTTGATCCAGAAACTGGCCAACCAATTTACGAAGATCAACAAATAAGTCTTACGCCATTACCTTTTATAGTTATAATTATAGATGAAGTAGCGGATTTAATGTTAGTTGCAGGCAAAGACATAGAAGCAGCAGTTCAAAGATTAGCGCAAATGGCTAGAGCTGCAGGTATTCATGTCGTAATGGCTACGCAAAGACCTTCGGTTGATGTTATAACGGGTACAATCAAAGCCAATTTTCCAACTAGAATTTCATTCCAAGTTACTAGCAAAATTGATAGTCGCACAATCCTAGGAGAACAAGGTGCAGAACAACTCCTTGGTAGAGGAGACATGTTGTATATGGCAGGTGGGGGCAAAGTAACGCGTGTTCATGGTCCATTTGTAGAGGATAGTGAAGTAGAGAAAGTAACAAAATTTTTATCTGATCAGTCAATTCCAGATTATGATGATAGTGTAATAGAAGAACCAGAAAATCTTGTTGATAATGATGTTTATAACTTCCCAGGTAACAAAAGTAATAAAGATGAGATGTATAATGAAGCTGTAGCTTTAGTTGCAAGAGAAAGAAGAGCAAGTACTTCATTTATTCAAAGGCATTTAAAAATAGGTTATAATCGTGCAGCAACGATTATTGAAAAAATGGAGGATCAAAATGTTATATCTAAACCTGGACGAGCTGGAAAAAGAGAAGTTTTAATCGAGGAAAGTTAATTGAACAAACTCAAGTCTTATTTATTAATTAGCTATTTTTTTTTAATTATATTTGGTTTCCAAGCTTCGAATGCGTCTATAAATAATCAAATATTGCCATTAAAAATTGAAACCTTTTTTAAAAATCTAGTTACTCTTGAAGCAGATTTTATACAGGTGGGTCCCTCTGGAAACGTAAGTAATGGAAAACTTTATTTGGACTTACCAGGAAAATTAAGAATAGACTACAATAAACCAAACAATCTTCTAATAACCTCACAAGGCTTTTGGATTGTAATTCAAGATAGACAATCTCAAACAACTAATAATATTCCTGTTAAAAGCTCACCATTCTCGGTTCTGTTAGAAAATAAATTAATATTAGAAAATGAAAATTTTAAAACAGAATATAGTCTTTCTTCAGGAATAATAACATTCAAAATTAAAAGCCAAAAAAAAGATACGCCAGAGAGTTTAACTATGGAATTTTCAGAAAAACCATTTAGCTTAAAAAAATGGATTATTTCAGATACTTTCGGTGAAAAAACGACTGTATTAATACAAAATGCTAAATACAATAATAATTTATCGTATCTATTATTTTTTCCAATTGATTTTCCTGAGCCAAATGACTGAGTTATAATTATGTCCATAAATGATTTGTTTAAAAAAGGAAATTTATTATTTACAGAAAAAAGATTTCTGGAAGCTCTGGAGGCATATAAAGAAATATTGCTTAAATATCCATTGAACACTAGATTATATGAAGAGATTAATAAAAAAATAAAATTATATAAAAAACCAATTCCTCAGACTTTTTCACATAATCAGATAGAACAATTTTTTCAATTACAAAAACAAGGCCATGTTACAAGTGTAATAAATACATTATTAAAATATTTAGATGAAAATAAATCAGATGTTCTAACTATTTCCCTTTTAGGTAAATTTTACGAACTAAGTGGAGATAATGAAAAGGGATCGTATTATCACAAAATGACAGTTGAAAAAGCTCCTTTTGAAGTGGCTTTCTACCTAAATCTCTCAGATACATTAAGACAAAGTAAAAAATTAGAAGATGCATTAAATATATTGTATTTAGCCAAATTATTGTCTTTAACAGATAAATCTATAGATTATGAAATCGCAAAATTAAATACTACATTGAAGAACTATTCAAAGGCTGATGCAATTTACAAACAACTAATAAGAGATAAAAACGTAAGAAATGAAATAATTTATAGTTATTGTGATAATTTAATCAAAAATAATAGAGAAGACGATGTAATACAATTTTTAGAAAAAAATAAAAATTTAAATTCTTTGGATTACTTTTATCAAATGACTTTAGGGTTAGCTAATTTAAAAAAAAAGGAATATAGTCATGCTAAAACTTATTTTTTAAATTCCATCAAAATTAACCCTAATAATAGTCAATCATATAATTTTTTAGCAGATTATTACTCTGAAGTAGGTGACTTTAAAAATGCAAAATTAAATTATAAGAAATCACTTTTAATTTCTCCAAATAACAATCAAGCATTGAATAATTTAGCAGCTGTGAGTTTTTTTGAAGGAAACTTTAAAGATGCTGAAAATATTTATAATATGGCTTTTAAGAATAATAACAACGATTATGATTCTATTTATTATTTATCGCAATGTCAGTTAGCAATGTGTAATTATGAGTCTGGTTGGAAAAATTTTGAATATAGATGGTTTGCAAATCAATTTAAGTCCAAAAAATTAAAAACTAACTTACCAAAATTCTTTATCAATTCTGATAAAAAGAATTTATTAGTATGGACAGAACAAGGAATAGGAGACCAAATTCTATTTTTAAGATTTTTAAATGACTTATGCCCACATATAAATAATTTATCAATTAATATAGACAGTAGGCTCCACACAATTATTGAAAGAATGGACTTAAAAGTAAAATTTGTTAACAACAATAATCAAATTAGAGAGCATGGTATAAATTCTCAAATTTCATTAGGAGATTTAGGATCGTTATTTGTAAAGAAAAATTCTAATTTAACAAAAGGTACTGGAGGATACATTACTTCAGACTTTGAAATAAGTAATAATTTAAAAAAAACCTTTATAGCAAATACCAAATATATTTGTGGAATATCGTGGATAAGTAAAAATGAGGATATTGGAAATAAAAAAAGCATAAGTTTAGAAATATTGAAACCAATATTATCCCTAAAGGATATCACATTTGTAGACATTCAATACAATGATACAAAAGATGAAAGAGAAAAATTTTATAAAAATCACAATATAAAGATAGAAAAAATTGAAAATATTGATAATTTTAACGATTTAAACGGACTTGCATCATTAATTGATATTTGTGATTTCGTCATTACAGTTAGTAATACAAACGCGCATCTTTCTGGTGCATTAGGCAAAAAAACTTATTTATTACTTCCTAAAGGAAAAGGAAGGTTATGGTATTGGTCTTCAGAAAATAATAAAAGTAATTGGTATCCATCAATTGAAATTTTACAACAAAATGTGGTAGGTTCTTGGAAAAATGTTTTAGATAAACTAAGCAAAACTTTAGAGGATAATTTAATTGAATGATATTATAGACATTGTTGTTGGCTTTGATGAGAGAGAGTCAGTTGCTTATCATACATTTGTGCAAAGTATAATTGAAAAAAGTTCACTTCCAACTAGATTCTTACCCCTTAATATAATTTCTTTAAATGATTATACAGAAACTCATTTAGATGGCAGTAACAATTTTATTTATACTAGGTTTCTAGTACCATACTTAATGAATTATAGTGGCTGGGCAATTTATGCTGATGGAGATATGGTTTGTTTAGAGGATATAAAAAAACTATGGGATCTAAGAGACGATAAATATGCATTACAGGTTGTAAAGCACAATTATAAGACTAAAGTTAAAAACAAGTATTGGGGTAATAAAAATGAAGACTACCCAAGAAAAAATTGGTCTAGTCTCATATTATGGAATTGTAGCCATTCTGCACATAAAGTTCTTAAGCCTGAATTCATCCAAAAACAAACTGGTGCTTTTTTACATAGATTTTCGTGGATTAAAGATAATGAAATTGGGGAATTAGATAAAAAATGGAACTGGCTTGCTATGGAGTATGAAGAGGAAGAAGGTATTAATTTAATTCATTACACGATAGGTACACCTTGTTTTAAAGAGTATGAAAATACTTCTTTGTCTTTTCATTGGAAAAAATATTTTATTAATTCTCTTAAGGGACATTTTAATAGAGATAAATTGAAATAACTTAATGAAAAGTCTAAATATAGATATAATTTTTCCTTGGGAAGTTGGTTTATTTTTTATAATTATAGGACTAGTATTGATAATTTTTGGTGTTAGACAGAGTAAATTAGTTGTAGAAGATTTTGATAAAATCCCTCTAATAAAACCAACCACTAAAATTTTTTTTGGAAGTATAGCTTTAATTTTTGGAAGCATTCAAATGCTATCTCTTTTGAATTAAAGTTGATGTTGATAATTGTGACTTAAAACTTTAATCCATTAAATACTTTATGCCATTTCTTTGATATGTAAATTTTGTTAAATGTGGGGACAATTTTTTTCTGGGCAAGTAACACCTTGTCTTTCATTATATTAGGGTCTTTTAATACATCTGTTATTTTTTCATCATTTTCGTCAATAAAATAATCCTTGAATTCTGCATATGCAGGAAGTGTGGTTGCAATTACTGGCATACCTAGTGCTAAAGCTGTAATAAGTCTGTTATGCCCAGCCCCCTTTTTTTTCGGGTCTCTTTTATCAGATGGAATAACGCATATATCACACGTTTTTGCCTCATTGATGAGCATGTTTGTCGACCACAATTTAGTACTTATATCCAAATTAACTTGAGGATCATTTAGTTTATTAAAGTAATCTATACCTATTTGACTAGTAATTATAATAATAGAATACTGTTTCAAAAATTTTTGATTTGTTTTTAAAAAGTTAAAAAGATAAATTATATTTGTCGGATGTCCAAACCAAAGTAACTTATTTCCATTCTTATCTTGTGTCCATTTGTTAACTTCAACATCTATTGAGTCGTTGATTGTTTTGATTGGACCCCTCCAAAGGTTTTTTAAAATTGATGACATCTCATCAGAGGGAGTAATTATGATATCAACAAAAGGAAGAATTGCTTTATAAAATTTAGTAAATGGGCTATTTATTATCAAATGATTGTCCGTGTAATCTAAAATTACTTTTGCATCAGTAATTTTACACATTTTTATTTGTTTGAACCAATTTGCAGCTCTCTTTTCTAAGTCAAAATTACCAATTTTACCAATTACTAGAATATCAGTTTTTAAAGGCATATCTTCACCAAAACTAAAAGTATAAGAATTTGTATTAATTGAAGATACGTAAGTCCTTAATCTTACACTCGCTAAAGTAAAATTTTTTATAGAAGCTATATTATGATTTTTTCCTGGAATGAGCCAGTGAATGTGTTTCATTGTTTTACTTTACTATGACCATTTGAATTCCACTCAATATGAGAAATGTAATTAAACGGATTTTTATGAACTTGAGTAACCTTTAATCCTAGTTCTTCTACTTTTTTAGATATAGAAATTTCAGCTGCTATGCATTCTTCCTTAGTTTTACCTATTGGAAAAGGCGAGATTTTTTCTAATATTTCTCTTTTAAATCCCCAAATTAAAGACCTTAAATGTAAACCGTTATCTCCATGATGTATACCCCATTTTTTCATTAAACTTAAATAATATTGCACTCTATATATTGGTCTTTTTAAGCGATCATAACCTACTATATAATTTAAATTAGAACTTGCTATATTCTCCCAATTTTTAGCCCACTTAAAATTAATACTTTCGCCAGTCATTCCAATATTTACTTTTGACAATTCAAAAATATATTTTTTAATAAAATCTTTTTTAAGTATTACACACTCATCTTGAAGAAAAATATAAAAATCAAAGTTTCGGTTATTTAAATATGATGAATTCCAAGAACCAATATTCATACCTGTATTTGGTCTAATTAATGTATTAACATTTTTGAATATAGTTTTTTTTTCTTCGTAACAATTATCGTCATTGATAATAATTGATAAACTAGAGTCATGATTTTTTAGAGAAGAAACCAAATCATTCAAGTGACTTTTATTTCTTTTATTATAGTGAGAAATCGTAATTAATGTTTTATATTTAGGCATATAGACGAAACTACTCATTAATAAAATTATTTAGTAAAGTAGACTTGTATAATATATAAATGTATTTATCTATCATGAAAATTTATCAGATTTATTACAATAAAGAAACCTTCAGTCGTTTAGACGATGAATTCATTCCTTATAACAACGAGAAAAATCAAATTACAGAATGGTATGAATTTGAAGTAATTTATACTTACTTAAAAAACAATTCATTACAAGAAAATTTATGGTACGGCTTTCTATCTCCAGAATTTTATAAAAAAACCAATCTGACGGGTTTAGAAATTAAATCACATTTAAACCAGAATGAAAACTCAGATGTTTGTTTAGCTACCTCGTGTTTTGATCAAATAGCAATTTTTCAAAATTGTTTTTTACAAGGTGAAGCAAAACATCCTGGATTAATTTCAGCAACAGAGTATCTTTTAAAAAAATTTAAATTAAACTTGCCAATAAAAAATTTAGTTGGACATTCATCAAATACTGTCTTT
>QBXO01000047.1 GCA_003284565.1 SAR116 cluster bacterium AG-321-K23 | reverse complement strand
AAAGCCAATGCGAGATTGGGATACAAGAATAAATACTCTAAAATCTGATATTCAAGCTGCTCGTGAAAAATATGTTATTCCTTTTATGAAAGCTCAGCCTAAGACTGTTCCAGCACAAAAAGAAGTATCTCAAACCCCTGCATCAAATCCTGAAGAAAATAAAGTTGAACCCTCAGTAGAAGCTACTGCTGAAAAATTATATGAGAATAAGGATCTATCTTCTTCGTTAGATTTAATAGATAAGACTAATGAAGCAAAAAGTGAAAACAACTTGGGTCTAACAGAAGAGATAACAAATAAAATTGACAATGCCTTGGAACAAAAAAAGTCTGAGGGTGAAGAAGCTCCCACAGTCAATGTCGAGGAAGCAGTTGCATCAGCTGAAGAAGCTCCCACAGTCAATGTAGAGGAAGCAGTTACATCAGCTGAAGAGGCGCCAACAGACAATGTAGAGGAAGCAGTTACATCAGTTTATGTCGATGAATAAGTTGCAGCTGCTGAAGAAGCTCCCACAGTCAATGTCGAGGAAGCTGTTACATCAGCTGAAGAGGCGCCAACCGTCAATGTTGAGGAAGCTGTTACATCAGCTGAAGAGGCGCCAACTGTAAATGTTGAGGAAGCAGTTGCATCAGCTGAAGAGGCACCAACTGCAAATATTGAAGAGGCAGTTACGTCTTTAGAAGAAGCTACGATTGAGAATAAAGAAGAAGA
The DNA here is from genome assembly GCA_003284565.1 of SAR116 cluster bacterium AG-321-K23. GTDB lineage: Bacteria > Pseudomonadota > Alphaproteobacteria > Puniceispirillales > Marisalimonadaceae > Marisalimonas. The sequence continues at coordinate 6,752 of QBXO01000047.1, read as the reverse complement.
TGTTGATGCTAATCAAACTAAAAAAACTGAACTTGAACTTCTTGAGGAACGAGACGAAGACAGTCTTAGCGAAGAAGAAGAAGACAGAATGTATGAATTAAGAAGATTAAGAGCACAAAAGATAATTAACGACGAAGTTAGAGAAGAAGAACAAGCTGAATTCAAAAAAGCTGATGAAGAAATTGCTCATTTGAAAACATTATTAAAACCTAAGAAAAAGAAATTACCAAAAGGATATGTAGAATAATATTATAGATCTATCTAACTTTTTTATTCTTCATTCTTCGCCATTTCCAAGGTGCCATAAACTTTCCTGACCACATACCAGCATTATTTAATTTGGCTATTGCTTCGTCCTTAACATATTTTTTAGAATATTTTCGGTAAGCGAGTGCCCATCCTCTTTTAACCATTAATGAGTTAATATCATTTTGATCTACATAACATATAGAAATAGATCTTTTGTATCTGTCTTTTGTTTTTTTAACGCATGATACTTTTCTTGAGCCAATTATTTTTTCAAGTTCTAATTTTGCTCTAACTCCACATGCATAAGCATGTCCATAATTGTCAGTACAAATTTGTTTTATTTCAGGTGTGTCAATACCATAAAATCTAATTTTTTCAGAATTGAGTATTATTGTATCGCCGTCAATTATTTTCAATGATGAGCTTGCATTTAAAACTTTTGAAAAAGCTAATATATTAATTAACAAAATTAAAAAAAATATTTTAAACATTTAAAAATTCTTTATTTAAAATTGTTTTTATTTTCCAATGAGAAGGCTCTAATCCTCGAAATTTTGATTTGAAAGTAGCAACTTGTTTACCTAATAAACATCCAAGATAAATATTTTCAAGATTTGATCCACCAAACGCAATGCTTGAAATATTTTTTAGCTTTGTACTCACTATATTATCAAGATGTTTTCTTTCTAAAATTCCTTTTTGATATGCTCTTTCTACATATGAAACGTGCTTTGCATCGCTATCATCTAAAATGGTCTTCTTTTTTCCATTTTTATCAATATAAATTAATTTATTACTAACTATACACGTTACCCATATCCCTTCATTCATATCAAAAGCAAAACCATCAGGAAACTCTCCTACATCAAATTCAGCAACAATTTGTTTATTAATTAAATTTCCACCAGAAGTAATATCAAATTTTGACATACAACGTGAAAAGGTCTCATTTACGTATAATTGGTTTGATAGAGGATGGACTATACACTCATTTGTAAATCCTAAATTATCAGCTACAATCCTAGGTTTTTTTTCGTCAATGAGTATTATAAATCCATCTTTCCAATTTGGCTTACATCCTAAAATCCTTGGAATTAGCCTCGTACTTACTGTAATCCAAATTCTTCCAGTGCAATCTATATGAACATAATTTGTGGGTGGTAGAGGTTCATTGTCTATTTCTAATAAAAATGGAACAAGTTTGCCATTATTATAAAGTCTGTATACACCACCGGTTTCGTCACCTAGATGTGTTAAAAGCCATCCCCCATTTGGATGAATTGCTATGCCATTTGGTTTTGGTTGAAAGTTACCTTTTGCTAAAATTGTCTTCTGATCACCTTTTTTAGTAATTAAGGTTACACCTCCTCTCCAATCTGCAATGTGTAAGGTTTCATTTTTATCAACTAGCACACATTCAGGTCTTACTAGATTATTACCTATAAATTTTACTTCTTCTAAAAGACTCATATTTTTAATCATTATTCATGTTTGTTCCTGCTAGAGAACTTATTGTTCCTGAAACAGGAAACATTGATCGTAATTGTAATGCCCAAATTCCATCCCTAAAAGTAGATATCCAAATCCCTTTTGCTGAACCATAACTTTCTTTATTAATTAACCTTCTATTGAACTCTACTTCACATTGAATTGTTTTATCTGTTTCATTTATAATTTTACATTTATCTAAAGTTGAAAAACTCCAATTTTCAACTTTACTCATTGTATCAAGTTGTACTTTTAGTGATTTCCAGAAATCTTCACCATTTTTATAAATTATTGGTTCATTTCCATTTGAGTGAACGTAATGAGGAAAATGTAAGTTTGTTATGATGTTATTTTTTTCTGCTGTATTAAAAGCTTCAATAAATTTATAGAGACATGAAACCCCTGGATGTTCATTTTTCATTTTGTATTTCCTTTTACTACTGTTAGTAAATTTAATTTCAAATATAACATTACCTTCTAAGTGGCGTGTCTAAATTAACCTCTTGATTCTTTTTTTGTTCTCTTAAAAAAAATATAAACACCAGCGCTCATAACAATTATTACACCTATAATGGTTCTAATTGTTGGTATGTCATCAAATAAAAAATACCCAATAATTATTGACCAAATTATCAATGAATACTCAAATATAGATGTGATTGAAGTGGAATAAGTACTGTATGCTTTAAAAACACAAGTGAATGCAATTGAAGCTAGAATTCCCATTAAAACAATATAATGCCATGTATAATCAAAGTTACTAAACCATTCTCTAAAAATAAATTTGATTGTAGGGTCACTGAATTTATCAAATTGACCCGAACCAATGAAAAAATACATAAATAAACATAAAATAATGGTTATAATGTAAAAGTAAAATAATTGAGTGAACGTATCATCTTTATCTGATGTCATTTTAGTAATAGTCATTGATAAAGCATAAAAAAATGCACATAAAAGCGGTAATAAATTTTTAAAATCAAAATTAGAAAAATTTGGATTTAAGATAATATAAACACCTATGAATCCAAAAAAAATTGCTAGCCATCTTCTATAACCAATATTTTCACTTAAGAGTGTTCTAGCAAAAATTGACATAAAAAAAGGAGTTGAAAAATATAAGGCTGTTGCCACAGCTAGCGACAAATACGTAAGTGATATAAAGAACACGCTAAAAGCCAAGAAATGAAGAATTACCCTAACTAATGACAAAATAGGGTAGTGCGTGATAAATGTAATTTTTTTTTTATAAATGAGTAGAAATGTAGCAGACAAAGTTGCTGCTATAAATGTTCGGCCAAAGTAAATTTCATATAATGAGACTTTTTGAAAGATAAATTTTAATATGGAATCATGAATTGAGAATGTTGCCATAGCAACTAAGATATAGATTATTCCAATAGTGTTATTAATACTCATATAGTTGTTGCCATCTCAATTAAAAGTTTATAACTGCCAATCTATAGGTTCAATATATTTTTGTTTAAGATAATTGTTTGTTTTTGAAAAAGGTTTAGAACCAAAAAATCCATTATTAGCTGAAAATGGAGATGGATGAGCACTTTCAAGAAGCAAATGGTTATCTTTATCAATAAAATTACACTTTTCCTGAGCTTTTCTTCCCCATAAGATAAATACAACATTATTTCTTTTTTCATTAATGACTTTTAAAACTGAATCTGTGAATCTTTCCCATCCTTTACCGTGGTGAGAGCCAGGAATTCCTCTTTCAACAGTTAAACTATTATTAAGCATTAAAACACCTTGGTGGGCCCAATTTTGTAAGTCACCATTTTGAGGAGAAGTAATACGAAGATCATCAAATAATTCTTTAAAAATATTTTGAAGTGAAGGTGGAATTTTTTTAAATTTTTCAACAGAAAAACTCAACCCATTTGCTTGACCTTCACCGTGATAAGGATCTTGTCCAACAATAACAACTTTTACTTTACTAAGAGGAGTTAAATTAAAAGCATTGAAAATTTTATTCATAGGAGGGTAGATTTTTTTACCTAACAAAATTTGTTGCTTAAGAAATGATCTAAGATCAGACATATATGGAGCTGTGAATTCTTTGTTAAGCTCAATCTTCCAACTTTCATGTATTTTTGCGCTAGACAATTTATGATACTATTCAATTTTTAAATGTGTTTTAATTTAATGGTTTATCTAACATGCCAATCTTCATTTAGTGGTCTGGCGCTATTTAGTTCACCATAACCAGCTCCTGTAGTTCCAGTTGGGTTTGGTCCAAAATATCTAGGATCTTTTAATTCATTATTAGGTTGAAATCGAATATCACAAGTTAACCGTATTTTCTTATCATCCGCATAATTTTCAAAAGTACCATGAACTGTGTACATACCAAAAATAAGTGCGTCTCCTGGACGAAATTGGGCAGTTAAAATTTTTGAGTTTCTCTGTTGAGCAAAAGTTATAGGGTCAGTATCTATTGTAGCTTTCATATGTTTATGAATGTCCACGTCAAATCCTTTATATTTGGTTTTAATATCTGAAAATTTATGAGACCCTTCAATTATAAATAAGGGACCCTTATCAATAGTTATATCTGTAAAAACAAGCCAACATGTAAGTACATTTTGAGTTTTTCTTGTAAAAAAACCTGCATCACAATGCATATGAGTAAATTTTCCTCCAGATACTGCTCTTAAAAAAATAAAATCAAAACCAATGGAGGATGTTCCAAAAATTCTTGAAAAAACACCTTTTAAATTATTACCATTTGTAATTTTTCTTAGTGATTCTGTATTACTAACGTTTTCCCAAAAAACACCTCTATCTTTATGTAATTCATCTCTTCTTGATCTGCCGGATGAAATACCTTCAGAAAATGGATTTTCAAGTTCATCTACTTGGTTCAATTTTTCAAAAATATCATTTCGAGCTTTAGTAATATCGTTTTTGTCAATAGCGTCTTTGAGTAAAAGATAACCGTCATTATTAAGTGAATTTCTTAATTGTTCATCAGATTTGTTTTTTAGACTAGTTTCTTTTAATAATCCTAAAAGCGTAGATGGTACTTTTACTCCATTAATTAGAGCTTCCATTTAAATAAACCTTATATAAATAACATTTTGTCTGATTTAATCTAACAACTAAATATTATTGTGTCATTGATAATAGTATTTTTTACCTTGAGTTTATAATTTCATTAGAGCTATCATTGTTATTAAATGATATGAGGCAAGAGCATTGATTATAAGTTCTATAAAAACAAAAATAACTTCAGTACCATTTTCTGATCCTCCTCAAACAGGTTTCCTAAAACTTGAAAAAATAGATCTTTTAATAGTTCAAGTTGAAACAAAAGATGGAGTGATTGGAACTGGTCATCTTCATCCATTAGCAGGTGGTTTGAAAACAATAGAAATGTGCATAAATGAGATGCTAAAACCACTTATTATAGGAGCAAGTATAAATAATATTGAATCCTTATGGAATAAAATGTGGAATGCAACTTTCATACAAGGAAGAATGGGGATTACAGTTATGGCAATGTCAGCATTAGATATTGCCTTATGGGATTGTTATGGAAGAACAAAACAAATGCCCCTTTGGAAAATATGGAAAGGTACAAAAAAAGCTCTGCCGGTTTATGGGTCTGGTTGTTATAGAGGTTTGGGTCATGACGGTATGATCCGGAAAGCAAAAAAATATGTTGGACAAGGATTTAAGTCTATAAAAATGCAGGTTGCACATTGTTTTAATAATGACGAAGACATCGTAAATGTTAGAGATATGCGAGAAGAACTTGGTAAAGAAATTGGAATTATGATTGATGTAAATCAAGGATGGTCAGTAGAAGAAACTATTAAAGTATGCCAACAAATTGAAAGTTATGAGCCTGAGTGGCTTGAGGAACCAATTATGGCAGACGATTTTGATGGTTATGATAAAGTTTGTAGCTCAACATCAATCCCTATAGTCACAGGTGAAAATAATTTTACACACCACGACTTATTGCCTTTTATGAAAGGAAAAAAAATACCAATTTTACAACCTGATATAATGCGTGGTGGATATACAAATTTAATTTATAGTGCCAATTTAGCCAATAATTTTAATATTAAAATTGCACCACATATGTTTCCTGAGCTTTCAATTCATATTGTTGCGTCTATTAAAAATCCTTCTTGGCTTGAATATATGGGCTGGTATGATCACCTTTGGAAGGAACCACTTTTACCTAAAGATGGAATGTTAACTCCTTCTTCACGCCCTGGGCATGGAATGGATTTCAAAACAGAGATTTGTAGTATTTAAACTTAACTATTTGATTGCTATAATATTTAATTTTAAGATAATAAATTGGAGTTTATTGAAATATTATATTTGAAAGAGATTTAAATGAAGTTCAAAATAACCAGAGCAAAAGATAATAAATTTGATACTGGATTACGAGGTTTTTTTTCCTATAAAAACTTAGGTATTGAAGAGGCAACTTTAGGAAATTTTGGTGCTAATGTAATTAAAGCTGTAGAAGGAAAACACGCCAATGGAGAATGGCATTATCATAAACTTAATTTCCAGATGGTATATATATTAAAAGGTAGTGTTGAATTCGAGTACAAGGGTGAGGGAACATTTACTCTAAACGAAGGTGACGTTGTTTATCAACCACCCGAGATACATCACAGAGAAATTAAACATTCAGACGATCTTGAATTAATCGAAATAACAAGTCCTGCACAATTTGAAACAATTTCAATAAATGATTAAAAGATTTCAGTTTTTATGAATTGGAAAATACAACAAATATCAATACCAGTTTTTGACCTAAAAAAATCAAAAAAATTCTATGAATTTTTATTATGTAATAAACCTTATGATAAAGAAAATATTTCAGTAACTACTGATGAATGTTTCATATCAGAAGGAGATATAGGATTAAGATTATACAAGCTAAAAAATGAAATTGATAATAATCAAATTATACAAAGTAGAAGAACATATGCTTCTCTAGCTTTACGTAATTTGGATTTAATAATAAACAA
>QBXO01000046.1 GCA_003284565.1 SAR116 cluster bacterium AG-321-K23 | reverse complement strand
TTCTAATAAAGAGTTTTGAAGAATTAAAATATGCTCCTAATGAAGAACAAGCTGGTTCAATGGCAATAATAAAATTATGTTATGGATCATCACTTCCAGATCCAAGTCAATTTTTAGAAAAAATATCAGAGCAATCACAAACACAATCCGAAAACGGACAAACTAAAGTTTCTGAAACCCCAAACTCTCAAGAAAAATCAATTAAAGTCAATATAACTAATAATAAAGAAGAGAAATCAGAAAATTATCAAACTAAAGATTTTGAGACTTCACATTCTCAAGACAAGTTAACCACAGAAATTATAGTTAATAATGAAGAAAATTTAGAAAATTTCAAAAATCCCGAATCTTTTGAAGATATCTTAGATTTACTTTTAAAAAATAGGGAGTCTTTATTACATGCTCAATTAATTAATAATGTTCATTTAATATCTTTTGAAGAACGTAGTATAAAACTAAGATTAAAATTCAAATCTGATACAGAAATTTTGAGAAACTTATCTTCCACTTTAGAAAAAATAACAAAAAGTAAATGGAATGTTACTCATTCTGAGGAAGATGGAGAAAAAACTATAGTTGAAAAACAAAATATTGAGTTGGATGAGCAGAAAGAACAAAAAAAAACAAATCCTCATTTTGCAGAAGTATTTAAACATTTTCCTCAGGCTGAGATAATTTCAATTGAAGACAAAAAATCAAATTAAATTACATTTGGAAAATTAAAATGTCTGAACAATATTTAGAAAAACTAATAAAAAAAGTTTCAAAACTACCTGGTTTAGGTCCTAGATCATCCAGAAGGGTTGTTTTACATTTATTAAAAGACAAAGAAAAATTACTCTTACCACTTATTGAAGATTTGAACACAGTAGCTAATAACATAAGAAGTTGCGTCGAATGTGGTAATTTAGATGAAAATGATATCTGTCAAATTTGCAAAGATTCTTCAAGAAATCAAAACTTGTTATGCGTAGTTGAGACTGTTGCAGATTTGTGGGCACTAGAAAGATCAAATGTTTATAATGGGAAATATCATATATTAGGTGGTGTTTTGTCAGCAATAGATGGTGTCAATCCAGAACAACTTAATATTACTTCTCTAGAAAAAAGATTAGAAAACGAATCTATCACAGAAATAATTATTGCAATCTCAGCCACACTTGATGGACAAACAACAGCACATTATTTAGCAGAAATATTGAGTAAATTTAATATTAACATCACAAGATTAGCACATGGATTACCAGTGGGTGGAGAATTAGACTTTTTAGACGACGGAACAATTGCGCAAGCTTTAAAAGCTAGAAACAAATTATAGTTTATTCAGTCAATTTTTTTTTGTCACTAACATCAATAGATGTTATCACGTTACCTCTATTTTCAATTTTTCTATGTGAAATTTTGATTTCATCTAAGTCTTTTCTTGCCAAGTCAAAATGCTTATCAAGCTTTAAAATTCTATCGGCTAATAAATTTAAATCATTAGTTAACTTATCGACTTCAACTTGTATTTTTCCTGCAGTTTGACTCATAGTGGCATCTCTTAATATAGCCCTAACGGTATGCAAAAGCAGCATTAAATTATCAGGACCTGCCATATAAACTTTTTTATTTCTACTTTCATTAACTAGTCTTGGAAACCTAATATTAATTTCTGAATAAATTGATTCACTTGGAAGAAACATTATGGCTGAGTCTGCTGTTTCACCTGGTGAAATATATTTATCAGCAATATCTTTAATATGTTTTTGAACTGCATTATGAAATGATTTTAAATTATCTTTTTTTTCTTGTTCATTTGAAGAATTTGCAAATTTTTTATAATCTTCTAGTGGAAATTTTGAATCTATACAAATTGAACCAGGTGGTTGCGGCATTTTTACAATACAGTCAACTCTAGTATTAGATAGTAGTGTATATTGAAATTGGTATGCATTCTGAGGAAGTGCATCTTTAACTATATTTTCAAGTTGAACCTCGCCAAAAGCTCCTCTGAGTTGTTTGTTTGACAAAATATTTTGCAAGTCATTGACCTGAGTTGATAATGAATGAATATTCTCTTGAGCTCTGTCAATAATTGCTAATCTCTCATGCATCTCCATAAGAGATTTTTGTGTATTTTGAGTTTGTTGTGTAAGACTATTACCAATAGAGGTCCCAAAGCTACCTAATCTCTCTTCAATGCTGCTGCTTAATTGAGACACCGCTCCTTTTAATTCAGTAATTTGGTTTAATTCATGATTTAAAGGTGTATTAAGATTTTTATTTTTATTTTCAAAATATAATTTACATATTAAAAAAATTATGATTGAGAGTATAAATAAAAAAATGATAAATGTAACTATATATTTTAAATCCATTTTGTCTCCATATTAAGATAATATAATATTACAAATTGTTTTTAAATTAACTAGCATAAAATACATAAGGATTTTACTAAATGAGCCTAAGAGAAATTATTAAAGTACCTAATCCTTTTTTGAAAGTTACTGCTAAACCTGTAACAGTTATTGATGGAAATGTTTTGACCATTTTAGATGATATGATGGAAACTATGTATCACGCAAATGGTATTGGTTTAGCTGCCACACAAATTGCAATTGATAAGAGATTAATTGTAATGGATTGTGGAAAAACAAAGTTTGAAACCCAAAACATGTCAGAAGAAGAATATAATGAAAAAATGAAGGATGAACAAATTGACCCTTATCCAATTAAAATGATTAACCCAGAAATAATAAGTTTAGGTGAAAATCTTGGGGAAAGGGAAGAGGGTTGCTTGTCCATACCTGGATACAATGCAAAAATCAAAAGACCATCATCCTTAAAAGTAAAGTATACAGATGAAAATAAAAAAGAGAAAATCATTGATGCTGATGGCTTGTTAGCAACTTGTATTCAACATGAAATAGATCATTTAAATGGCATTCTTTTTATTGATCATTTATCAAAATTAAAAAGAGAAATAATTCTTAAAAAAGCTATCAAAGAATACTCTAAAAGTTAAAATGTTACGAAAACGAGGGTTAGTTGAATATAATATTTATGGGAACTCCAGATTTTGCTGTCCCCAGCCTTAAATTTATTGAGAAAAATTATAATATAGTTGCTGTTTATTCACAACCTGCTCGCCCTAGAGGAAGAGGTATGAGAACAAAACTTTTCCCAGTTGAAAAAGCTGCAAAAGAATTAAATTTAAAAACCATTACTCCTCCAACTTTAAAAGAGGATGATGTGTTTCTTCAATTTAAAAAACTGAAGCCAGATTTAGTCGTAGTTGTTGCATATGGTTTGCTTCTACCTGAAAAGTTCTTGCTATCGCCCAAATTTGGTTGCATTAACGGTCATGCTAGCCTTTTACCAAGGTGGCGCGGTGCTGCTCCAATACAAAGAGCTATAGAAGCAGGTGATAATACTACTGGTTCATGTATAATGTTAATGGAAAAGGGTATGGATACTGGGCCAATACTATCTTCAAAATCAATAAATATTAATCCTAGTGATACTTCTAAAACAATTCATGATAAATTGTCTAATTTGACAGCTGAAATGCTTGTGAAAACAATAAAAGAATATATTGATGGCAAAGTTGTACCAATTAAGCAAAAGGAGGATGGTGTTAAATATGCAGATAAAATTGTTAAAGATGAGGCTATTATAAACTGGAATTTGCCCTCAATTAATATTTTTAACAAAGTAAGAGCTTTTGATCCTTTTCCAAGCACTTATTCATTTTTATCTGGTGTTAAAGTTAAAATTGTTGAAACCAAACTTTGTAAAGAGAGTCATCAATTTGAACCAGGTACAATAATTGAATGTAACAATAAAATAATTGTAGCGTGCGGAAATAAATCAACGTTAGAGATTAAATACCTACAAAAATCTGGGAAAAACATCATGTCTGTCAAAGATTTTCTAAATGGAACAAAAATAAGTATTGGTGAAAAATTTGGAAATTAATAATACTGTTAAATTTGCTTTACTAATTGAGTATAATGGCAGTAACTTGGTTGGCTGGCAAAAGCAAAACGAAGGAATTTCTGTTCAAGGAAGTTTAGAAGAAGCTGCTAAGAATATTTTTAATCAAGAATTTGAAATTCAAGGCTCTGGTAGAACTGATGCTGGAGTTCATGCCCTTGGACAAGTTGCTCATATAAATCTTCCAAAAAATCATAAATTAACAACTAAACATCCATTTTATATAATCTCTGCTTTCAACTCACATTTAAGGAAATCTAATATTAGAGTAGTTTCTAGTAAACAAGTTCAACCAGAGTTTAACGCCAGGTTTAGTGCTACAAAACGTCATTATAAGTATAGAATTTTATGTCGTGCCGCACCACCTGGTATTGAAAAAGGAAAAGTATGGCATTCAAGGAAAAAGTTAAATATTCGATTAATGGCTGAAGGAGCTCAATACTTAATTGGGAAGCATGATTTTACAAGTTTTAGAACTATAAACTGTCAAGCTAAATCTCCCATAAGAACGTTAGACAAAATATCACTATCATGTGTAGGTGATGAAATAATAATAAATGTATCCGCAAAAAGTTTTTTGCATAGTCAGGTAAGAATTATTGTTGGAACAATTTACAAAGTGGGTGACGAAACATTAGAACCTAACAACATAAAAAACATTCTTGAAGGTAAAGACAGAAATCTGGCAGGGACTACTGCTCCAGCAGAAGGTCTATATCTTGAAAAAGTAGAATATCCAAGCAATTTACTTGATAACAAGTGGCCAATAATTTATGACAGAAATCAGTATAATTGAATCAAATTGTCATTGAAAGTGAACGTGAAAACATTCCTAAACTTGCTTCAATAATAACTGATAAAAAAATCATGCCGGTGGCTCCCCAACCAGTCAAACCAACTTCTTCTTTTCCAATGCGCCATAAAGAAAACGTAACCCAAATTACGACCATAATACCAAAAAACACAAAAATTGATGGTGGTAAAATCAAACCTAATACAGCAAAAGATAACATTAAAATTGCCTGAAAAGATTGTATCCAGTTAAATGGTATAATAAATTTATAGAACTTATCACCCTTCCCAATCTTTTCAAAAATTGTATTAACTAAGATTGAGAATAAACTAATGTCTATAATTGTAATTAAAAGTAATCTAGGTAATATTCCACTTTGAATATCACCGTCAATATTCGCTTTAATTCCATAGGACGCTAATGTTGATACAACTGCGTTTACAAAAAAAACTATCCAACAGCTATCCCAAAAACCATTTAAATTTAAGTTGAATAATTGACTTGAATTACCTTTTTTAGACATAAATTGAAAAGCAGATAAAAATCCATCTTTTATAACAAAAGGATTTGGTGGTGATTTAATCATTTTTTTCAACTCTGAAATAATTATGTAGGAATTTATTATAAATATTTGTTAACTTCATGATATCTTCAACTTCAACATTTTCGTCTATCTTATGCATTGTTTTTCCTACCAATCCAAACTCTATTACAGGACATAATTTTGTTATGAATCTTGCATCTGAAGTGCCACCAGTAGTAGATTTTTCGGGATTAACGTTTACAACTTTTGTAATTGCATTTTGAAGTGTTGATTTGAGTTCTTCATCACTTGTAAGGAAAGGTTCAGCATTACAAAAATAATCAAACTCATAATTTTTAGTAATAGCGTCAAACTGGTTTTTTATCATAGAATGTAGGGAAGCAACAGAATGTAGGGTATTAAATCTTATGTTAAACTTTGCTTTCACCTCCCCAGGAATAACATTACTTGCATCATTATTCACATCAATAGTAGTAACCATTACAGAACTAGGCTGGAATTCATTAGTTCCTTTATCTAAATATATTTTTGAAAAAGGTTCTAACATTTTTAAAAGTGAGTTTATTGGATTTTCTGCTAAATCAGGATAACCAACATGACCTTGAATACCTTTCACAGTCAAAGAACCAGTAAAACTGCCTCTCCTTCCAATTTTAATTGTGTCACCCATTTGGTTTACATTGGTTGGCTCACCAACAATACAACCAGAAATTTTTTCTGACTTGTTTATAAGCCATTCAACTACCTTTTTTGTACCGTTTATTGCCTTTCCTTCTTCATCACTAGTAATTATTAATGATATACTACCATAATCTTGGAGATTATTATTCACTTCTATAAACTCTGAAATAGCAGCTATAAAAGCAGCTATTCCAGATTTCATGTCTGCAGCCCCTCTTCCCCATATTTTCCCTTTTTTTATTTCCCCACCAAAAGGATTTATTGACCAACTTTGTTCATCACCAGCAGGAACAACATCCACATGACCTGCAAAACAAATATTTGGTTCTATGGAACCAAATCTTGCATATAAGTTTTCAACTTTTTCATCACCCTGTCCAAAGTCCAATTTTGTGCAGGTAAACCCCATAGGTTCTAAATATGAAATAATTAATTCAATAGAACCTGCAGATATTGGATTTATACTTTTACACTTTATTAAAGCTGAAGTTAACTCTACTGGATTTAAAACATTAGACATAAAAGGCCTTAACTAATCTCTTAATAGTTCATTAACAGATGTCTTTGAACGAGTCTGAGCATCAACTTTTTTTACAATTACGGCACAATATAAACTTGGTCCTTGGGAGCCATCAGGTAATGATTTTCCAGGAAGTGAACCTGGAACAACAACAGAATATGCAGGTACCCTACCTATATAAACTTCGCCTGTATTTCTATCTATAACTTTAGTAGATGCGCCAATAAACACTCCCATTGATAACACTGCTCCTGTTTCAACAACCACTCCTTCTGCCACTTCAGATCTTGCTCCAACAAAACAGTTGTCTTCGATAATAACTGGTCCTGCTTGTATAGGCTCTAAAACACCCCCAATACCTGCACCACCAGAAATATGGACATTTTTACCAATCTGTGCACAGGATCCAACAGTAGCCCAGGTATCAATCATACTTCCACTATCAACATAGGCACCGATATTTACAAATGATGGCATTAATACAACACTAGGTGCAATATAAGCAGAATGTCTTACCACACTTCCAGGAACTGCTCTAAAACCAGCTTTTTTAAATTCTTCTTTATTCCATCCCGAGAACTTAGAAGGAATTTTGTCCCACCAATTAGCTGGGCCGGTGTTTTGACTTTTTGGACCACCAGAAATTACGTCCATATCATTTATTTTAAAAGATAATAAAACAGCTTTTTTTAGCCATTGATTAACTTGCCATTTACTATTTCCTAATGGCTCAGCTACTCTTAATTTTCCTTGATCTAAATAATCTAATGCAGTTTCAATAGAGTCTCTAATCTCACCAGTAGTATTTGGGTTAATATCTTCATTATTATCGAAAACTCTTTCTATAACTGATTTCATATTCTCTATTTCCATCACATTTCCTTTAAATTAAAACTAATTATCTTTTTTAAATTTCTAACATACTACTTAAAATAGATTTTAAGTCTGATCCAGTGAAATTAATATATTCTTTTAAAATTTTAGCTTCTTTTCTATTAAAATCATTTTCTATCCACACTGTACTTATACCTAACTCTCTTGCAGGTTTTAAATTTTTAGCAGTATCTTCAAAAAAGATACTTTTTGAAATATTCTTATCATTAAGACCAAGTTTTTTTTTCATCATTAGATAAGAATTAAGATCAGGTTTGGCTATATAATTTGCATCTTTAATATCAAAAATAATTTCAAATTCTTCAAATATTCCCATTGATATTAATATATTTTTTGCATGCTTAAATGATGCATTAGTGTAGATTGATTTCTTGCCTTTAATTTTACCTAACAATGTTTTAAGGGCAACATCTTCATTCAATTCACTAAAGTCTACATCATGCACAAATTCAAGAAATGGCTCTGGGTCAATTTTTTTCTCGATCATTAAACCTCTTAAAGTTAAACCATATTTTTTATACATATTTCTTTGAAGAGTAAGAGCATCAATCTCATTTAAATCAAAAAAATCTTTAATGTAAACTGTCATTCTTGAGGATACTCTTCTGAACAAACCTAAATTAAAATTATAAATGGTGTTATCTAAATCAAA
>QBXO01000045.1 GCA_003284565.1 SAR116 cluster bacterium AG-321-K23 | reverse complement strand
ACTTTTTCTAGAGTTATTTCACTGTCAGATTGGTTCTTAGAAGATTTAAACAACTCTAATTTTCCTAAAGCAACAAATTTCTTAAATAATTGTTTAAAATAAAAAACATAAGGACTATTAGGACCTAATGCATATTCCTTTGCTTTTTTTAGATCCTCAGCGACAAAAACTGTCTTTGCAATTCTCCAGTCATCCTTTGAAGGTATCAATTTTCCTTTTTTACATCCCTCTACATATTTTTCCCAATGTGTTTTAACCCAAATAGGCATAATAATATCAGCACTAATTGGTTTCCATCCTCTAGCGGCTGCTTCACAAATACCTTTTGAGTATGGAGCAACTGCGGTCACTATTATTGGTGGATGAGGTTTTTGGAAAGGCTTTGTCATGTATCCTTGACCAATATCCTCTATAAGAGTGTTTTCAGTAGTAACATCCCAATAATCACCTTTAATTTTGTAAGGTGCTTCAGTTGACCAGATTTTTAATATTATATTTATACCCTCTAAGAACATTGCTGATCTGTCTTTTTTCAAATTACCAAACAACTCAGCGTCTGATATTAATCCTCCTGGAGATATTCCAAAATTAAATCTTCCATTGAGCATATTATCAATCATAGCTACTTGTCCGGCTATATGTACTGGATGAAGATTAGGAATATTTACCGTACCTGTACCTAATCGTATGTTTTTTGTTTCGTAGGCTAATGAAGCTATAAACGCAATACAGGAAGTTATGTTTTCAGCCCTGTCTGATAAATGTTCTCCTACATATGCTTCACTATAACCAAGTTTATCAGCTAAAATTATTGCTTCTCTATCTTCATTGAGACAAGTTTGCCAATTTTTATCTAGTGGATGTAGTGGTCTAGTAAAAAAACCTAATTTCATATTTAACTCCAACTTTAACGATATATTATTAATAAATGTGTGGTCAAATTTTTAATCTTTAAAAAATTTTAAACATTTACTTGCTTTTGCGAATTTATAAAGTATAAGTTTGCATATTCGGGGCGTAGCGCAGCCTGGTAGCGCATCTGGTTTGGGACCAGAGGGTCGGGAGTTCGAATCTCTCCGCCCCGACCATACTAAATTTTTTTTCATACTTACCAAATATTTAAAATTGATTACTACGAAATTGTGTTGCTTCTTAATAATTTCCCTTTTGTAAATTAAATAGTCTTATAAATGATACACAATTTTTTTAAAATAATTATATTATATGATTTAGTAGAAATGTTTCAAAAATTTAGAAATAAAAATTAATAAAACCTTAAGAGATTTATTTTATGACATTAGATTTATCTATAGATCATGCCTTAATAAAAGCAAGAGCCTACGCAAAAAAGGGAGAATTTAAGGAAGCGCAGACATTATACCACGCAATTTTATCAAATTTTCCTAATAATAAAAGGGCTAAGCAGGGATTAGCAGATTTAAACAAATTTAAAAAAAAATCTGGGCAAAATTTTGTTAATGAAGAAATTCAAAAACTACTTGATCTTTTTAATAAAGGGCAATTTTTATTGGTATTAAAGCAAGCTCAAACTCTTTCAAAACAATACCCTCAAGAATTTATCATTTGGAATATTATGGGAGCTGCCTACGCATCATTAAAAGAGTT
Organism: SAR116 cluster bacterium AG-321-K23; assembly: GCA_003284565.1. Classification (GTDB taxonomy): domain Bacteria; phylum Pseudomonadota; class Alphaproteobacteria; order Puniceispirillales; family Marisalimonadaceae; genus Marisalimonas. Next base: position 6,803 of record QBXO01000045.1, on the reverse strand, counting down.
TAATAACGCCGTAATTGCTCTAGAAAAAGTAATAGAACTAAACCCAAATTATGTAGATGCTTATTATAATATTGGAGTTGTGCTTAATGATCAGGGAAAAATTCAAGAGGCAATAGAAGCTTATAAAAAATGTATCTCACTTTTTCCTAATTACCCCGATGCTTATGTCAACTTAGGTCTTGCACTAAGAGCGCAAGGTAATATTGAAAATAGTATTGAAGCATTCTTAAAAGCTTTAGAATTAAAACCTGATCATCCGGAAGCCTTATTTAACATAGGTATTAGTCTTAAAGGGACTTTTTTTACGAAACCTCACCCAAATCTGCAAAAAGTTATCTCTACATTAATTGATAAAAAAACATATGTAAGGCCCAATGATATTATTAAAGCTTCTATAAGTTTATTGAAGTTCGAACCACAATTAAATACACATTTAGATAAAGAAGATCTTTCCAGCTCAGATTTTAACCATCAAGAGATCATTAAAGATTTGTCTAAGTTACCATTATTGTTAAAACTTATGAGCGTTTGTCCAATTAGTGATATACATCTAGAAAAACTACTGGAGAAAATTAGAACTAAATTATTGATGTCTATTAATGCTTCCGTTCATACTTTTGAGGAATTAAAGTTTCAATCTGCATTAGCTCTTCAATGTCATATAAATGAATATATATATAAGCAAAGTGATGATGAAAAAAAAGCACTTACTAATTTAGAATATTTAGTAAAAAAAGCACTGAAAAATAAAAATAAGCCAAGCCCTCAAATAATTTTATGCTTAGCTTCTTACAAGTCTCTTAATGATTATGAATGGTCTAATTTATTAAAATCTACAAATGAAATTAAAGATGTATTCACAATGCAAATTGAAGAACCATGTCAAGAGGCAAGCTTAATAAAAAAAATACCGTTATTAGAAAATATTACTAATAAAATATCTAAGAAAGTAAAAGAACAGTATGAAGTAAATCCATATCCTAGATGGGTTAATTTAAAGTTGCGCTTAAAACCAGTTCCAATTTCAAAAATTATTTCTGAGATACAAATTAAAATTTTTGATAATAAAATTAAAGATGTGAAAGCACCAGAAATATTAATTGCTGGCTGTGGAACAGGTCAGCACTCAATAGGAACTGCAACTAGGTTTAAAGATTCAAAGGTCTTAGCAGTTGATCTTAGTTTGTCTAGCCTTGGGTACGCTAAACGCAAAACTGAAGAGTTAGGCGTTCAAAATATTGATTATATGCAGGCAGATATATTAGATTTACCAAAACTCGATAAACAATTTGACATAATTGAAAGTGCAGGGGTAATACATCATATGGATGATCCTTTGAAAGCATGGTGTATATTAAAAGATTGTCTCAGATCAGGTGGTTTAATGAAGATTGGACTTTATAGTGAATTAGCTAGAAAACACATTGTAGAAATAAGGAAAGAAATAAGTAGAGCAGGCCAAATATCAAACGATTTGGATATGAAGTCTTTTAGAAATATGCTTCTGACATCAGATAAAAACCATCATAAATTAATACTTAACTCTAATGATTTGTACAGTATGAGCACACTTAAAGATCTACTTTTCCATGTAAAAGAACACCGGTTTACCATAAATCAAATACAAAAAAGTCTATCTGATTTGAGGTTAAAATTTTGTGGTTTTGAAGCTGATACAATGACGGTATCAAACTTTAAACTTACCAATTTTGGAGAAAACGATCTTTATGATTTAAATAAATGGGAAGAATATGAACAAAAAAACCCGAGAACATTTTTAGGAATGTACCAATTTTGGTGTCAAAAATTATCCTAAATATTGTATTTCACGTCTATTAGCTTGGCTCCTTCATTAATAATATCATTCTCTTTAACATAAACATCTATAATTTTACCTCTATTTTTAGATGTTACTGGAATTAGCATTTTCATGCACTCTATTATTAATAAGTCTGTTCCTTTTTCAACAATTTGATCTCGTGAGACTAAAACTTTACTTATTGTTCCAGATACTTCTGAATAAATCATTTTTATTTCCTTTACATAAATTATGGTCTCATTGTTCTATTAGTTATACCTGTTTTTCTTAAGGGTGCTGATAAATCAGCAAATTCGCACATAATTCTGCGTGTATGTCTTGGATCAATAATTTCTTCTATTAAAAAAGACTCAGCGGACCTCAGAGGTGATCTCAATTTGTTCAATCTTGTAGTGATTTTTTGCAATTCTATTTTAGGATCATCTGCATTTTCAATGTCTGATCTATATGCAGCTTCAATTCCTCCTTCTAGTGGTAAAGATCCCCAACGTGCAGAAGGCCACGCAAATCTTGAAATATAACTACTTCCCCTTTTATGTGCTGCACCAGCTACCCCAAAACAATTTCTTATAATTATAGACATCCACGGTGTTTTAGTTTGCCAGATTGCCGACATAGCTCTAACACCTTCTTTAATTGTACCTTTTTTTTCTGCATCTAAACCAACTTGAAATCCAGGACAATCTACTAAATAAATAACTGGTAAATGAAATGTTTCTGCTAAATCAACAAATTTCTGAACTTTTTTACAAGTATCAGATGTCCAGCAACCTCCGTAAGAGTATGGATCACTAGCCATTAATGCTATAGGCCAACCATTGAGCCTACAAAAACCAGTAACAATTGATTTGCCATATTCTTTACCAATTTCAAAAAAAGAACCCTTATCGACTAAATCTTCAATAATTGGCCTTATTTTATAAACAGATTTAATATTTTTTGGAATTGCTTCAATTAACCATTCTGAAGTTCTTTTTGGGTCATCTTTGCTAGTAATTTGGTCGCTCAATTGATAAACAGAATTTGGCAAATAAGATAAAAATTTCTTTGCTGCATCAAAAGCTTCCTCTTCTGTATCTACAGCATCATCAACTGCACCGGATTTTAGTTGAATTTCATATCCGCCTAATTCATTTTTTGTTAACTTTTGACCTATCTGCTCTACAACAGGTGGTCCTGCAACAAAAACAGCGGACTTTTCTTTGACCATAACAGAATAGTGAGAACAAGCTAAGTGAGCTGCACCAAGTCCTGCTACAGAACCCAGACCTAAGGCAACTCTAGGTATGGTACCCATACTTTCTACAACTAAATTCCATCCTTCAACCTCTGGCACGTTGGCTCTACCCGAAGTCTCTATTGTTTTTACTGATCCTCCTCCGCCAGAACCTTCAACTATTCTGATTAGAGGCAATTGTAAAGATAGTGCCATCTGTTCACATTTAAGGTGTTTTTCTTTTATAGAAGCGTCTGCAGAACCACCTCTTAATGTAAAATCATCTCCACCAACAATTACATTTCTTCCATCAATTCTGGCTTTTCCAAAAATAAAGTTTGATCCTTTGAAATCTATTAAATCATTTTTCTCATTATATATTGCATGTCCTGCTAATTTTCCAACCTCACTAAAAGAAGATTTGTCAGTGAGTAATTCAATTCTCTCTCTAACTGTGTAAAGCCCTGCATCATGTTGCTTTTTAACTCTATCTTTACCACCAAGATTTTCAGATAATTTTTCTCGACTTACTTTTTCATCTAATTCTTTTTCCCAACTCATTTTGATATATCAACCCCTATAACTCATTTGTCTTCATAAAGAAGCTTCTCCATATTTTTTCTGTAAGATATGATATCGTCTACATCAAGAAGTTCTACATCATCTATCTTTACTATTTCATCTTTTTTAACAGGGTTTTTCAATTTGACATTGTGTGCAAGACCAATTGGTAAGGCTCCAATTCTAGAAGATACTTTTGCAGGAATTGCTTTGGCCCAAACACAATATCCTCCTTCTCCGTCTAAAATATCTCCCATTCTAAGGTCATGCTTGGCGGTGGCAACAGCATCACCATTCCACACAACAGAAGAACCTGTCGGTTCATTTCTCAGAACAGTAGAAAGAATGCTAGTATTTGTTTCTAATCCTATCATATGAAAAGGTCTCCACATTGATGCATACCATCCAGTCTCATCTGTCAGCAATCCATATTGACGGAAACAGTCACGAGTGTATTTGTTTGGTGCTTTGAATGTAACAAACATACCGTAACAAATATTATTATAAACGTTTCTACCATCAGGTTCTCGACTAGCAGCAATATCCACAAGACCTGATTTTGCAAGCCTGCCCCCATTAGCAATTGGTTTAAAAACAGCTGACAAGTCGTGAATACCAGCAGGAAAGAACGAAAGTCCATCCTCAGGACAATCTAGACCAGTAGCATTTGCAACTGCAGCCATTTCTATTGCAGCTTTAGTCCCATCTGTAAAGGAATTGTACATTTTAGGATTGAAATCACCTGCTGATACTTCCTCTTTGGTCCAACCAAAATAATCCCATACTGTATCTGGTGTTGAATATCGATAATGTGGTTGGAAATTCATTCCTTTTCCAGCTGCAACGAGTTCAAATCCGTTTGTTCTGACCCAGTCAACAAGTTCACATATTGCTGCTGGTTGATCTCCGTAGGCCATACTGAAAACAACATTATTTTCTATTGCTTTTTGGTTTAGGTAGGGACCACATAGAACGTCGGCTTCAACATTAACCATAATAACATGCTTGGCATTTTCGATTGCCATAAGAGCATGTCTAACCCCAAATAGAGGATCACCAGTTGCCTCAATAACACACTCAATTTCAGGAATTTTAAAAATATCGGCAGCGTTTTCGGTGATCCATGTTCTTCCAGAAACCATCGCATCATTAATACTTGTAGCAAAGCAATTTGAGGTATCCCAACCTACTCGATTAAAGGACTCTTTTGCTTTTTCAACATTAAAATCTGCTACTGCTGATATAATCATTCCTTCGATATGACGAGCTTGAGATAAAATCATAGAGCCAAATTTTCCAGCGCCTATCAAACCAACCCTGACAGGTTTTTGGAGCTTATTGCGGGTATTTAACATACTGCTTAGATTCATTTTAAAACCTGCTTACTTTACCATCTCATAATAAAATTTTAATGAATAAAAATTTTTTTAGAAACATTTTTTAGGTATATAATTCACTCTGTTGGTGGAATATAATTAACATCATTAGCTTCTTGTCTTATTTTATTAATGTCAATAGTTTCTAAAACATCAGCCTTATCAATTGTGTCCGCTGATTTAGCCTTTAAATTTATTGCAGCTATTTTATCATAGTTATCAGCCTCGACGAGTATCCAAAAATCATAAATCCCTCTTGTTATGCTGTAATCTATAAATTTGGCACCAACACTGCTAGCTAAAGTTTTCATAGCCTCTCGTCTATCAGAGTTTTTCTCTACAAGTCCTTTTGCACCTTTATTTGTATAAGTTCCTAGTATTAAAAAAGTAGACATCATAACTCCTGTGTTAAAAATATAATTTTATCACCTTAATTTTTATAATGTCAATTTCGTGTTAATTATTTTAATTTAAGTTGTTTGTCCCCAAATAGGCTGTCTTTTTTCTATAAAAGCTCTTAAACCCTCTTGAGCATCTGGAGTAGTTGCTGCATTACAAAAATCTTCAACTGCATTTGCAACGCCTCTTCTATAATCAAGATCATTTGTTCTTAAAAAAGCTGCTCTTGCTAAACTCATGGCTATTGGTGATTTTCGTGATAGGCTTGAAGCTATATCAGCAATTTTTTCATTAATTTGGATAGATGGTACTTTTCTACAAATTAATCCTAAAGTTAAAGCTTCATCTGAATAAAAAGTTCTACCTGAAAAAAGTAAATCAAAGGCCTTGTACCTTCCAATAATTCTTGGCAAATGATTAAAATGGATTGCTGGTAATAGACCTAAATTTATTTCGGGATATCCAAAGGATGCAGTGTCTGACGCTATTATCATATCACATGATATAGCTAAAGTCATACCTCCACCTCTTGCAGCACCGTTAATTGATGCTATCGTAGGTTTTCCCATGTTATATTGAATATCCCAAAGATCTATGTAAAGGCGTTTTAAAAACTCTCTAATTTCTAATCCTGATTTATTTAATAAAAGATTTAAATCTAGACCTGCAGAAAATATATTATTGATATCACTTTCTATAATAATAACTCTCACGTCTTTATCCTTAGAGGCAATTTTGAGTGTGTTCAAAATCTCATCTAAAAATTCAATATTAAACGCATTTGAAGGATTACGTTTCATTGTTATCCAAGCAATATGATCAATAACTTTATATTTGATAAACTCATTCATATTAATGTTTTTAGAAATTTAAATTTACCTAATTAATTGATTAAAAGTTTATCACGACTAAGATTTAATTTTTTAAAATAAATAACAATTAAAATTAATAATAAATTCAAATAAAGTGTAATTTATAAAATTATTTTATTATTTTTTTTAAATTGCAACGTACTTATATCCATTACCAAATTTATCTAAATATCCAAATTTTGGCTCTAGAATGTGACCTCCTGAACAAATTATTCTATCATTGCAAACCATGTCAAACGCTTGTTTTCTTGATTTTAGTCCTTGTTCAACATCTATATCGAAAAGTACAGAAATATTTGGGTCTGCTAACTGTAAATTAGGGGTATGAAGAACATCACCCATTTGAACAAAACTGGTATTACCATCATCTATTCTAAATCCGCTATGTCCAGGTGTATGACCTGGAAGTGGTACAGGATGAATTCCCGAAATTATTTCTTCATTAGTTCTGATAGTTTTTACTTTGTCTCCATATGCTTTAATAACAGATTTATTTAAATCAGCCATGTTTTTCCCATTTATTTCAACATCTTCAAAATCATCTTTGCTCCAAAAATTTA
>QBXO01000044.1 GCA_003284565.1 SAR116 cluster bacterium AG-321-K23 | reverse complement strand
ATGTGAAGATAAAAATGATTATGTCAGCAGGGATATTTTCCTTAAAATACTAGATGACACAGAAGAACATATTGATTGGATAGAGTCGCAGCAACATGTAGTTGAAAATGCAGGTATTAAAAATTACTTACAAGAACAAATTGCTGAATAAATTTTATTTTTCAGTTGTTAGAACTTGATTGATTTCCTGCTTAATATATTCTGTACAACTTCCGCATTGAGGCTTGGCCCCGCAACTTTTATAAACTAATGAGGGTGTATTAGCTCCACTAGTTACAGCGGTAGTAATAGCTTTGTCAGATATCGAATTACATACGCAAATAATCATTAAATTCCTCAATATATAAAAATTAACTAATTTTGAGAATAATTGTCAATATTGTTTTCATAATAATTATCATTAATCGAATTAATTATATCAAATGTCTTTTTGGATATTTCAGAGAGTTTTATATGAGGACTTATTATAATTAATAATTTCATAGATTCGTGGAAAGCTTGGCAAGAAGTATAACCTGAATTAAGTAAAGTGTAGTAAAGCATCTTTACTCTTTCATATTTTGCAGGAAGAGGAAAATGGAAAACTTTTTTTTCTTTTGAAGAAGATTTGAGTACTTTTGACATTTTATATATTAATAATAATAATCAATATCATTATTATGATTTGAGTTCAGCAGTCAATAAAAAAACTTGTAAATTAAAAAAAATTAAGTAATGTGATTTTTATTAGGAGTCATTATCATTATGATAATAATTCGCAAAATAACTTTAATCTGGAGATTATAATGTATAAATCTACTAATATAGGTAAAAGCCTTACAAAAGTTTCTTTTGTAAGTACAATTGCTTTTACATTTATGTTTACATCAATAGGGTTTGTAAACGCTGATGGTCACGGTGTATATGGACCATTTCCTATTACTGAAAAGAGCTATAATGGTTCAAAGAAAAATTCTGTTTCTTACGGTGGTCAAATTGCTAGGCAATTACAACATAATGCACTAAAAAAACTTGCATCAAAAGGTAATCCAAATGATCCAACGAATGCTGCAGAAAAAAAAATGTTAAGTTATCTTAATACTAAAGATAAATCTAAAACACTTGCTATTATGGATCCATCTCCAAGTAGCTCAAAATTTCCTGTAAAACAAAAAATGATTGGTGATTTGTCAGGTGGTGCGAATTTATCTGGTAAAGCAGATAAAAGAATTCAGACATCTTGGCCAGGTAATATGAGTGGAGTAGATGTAATCAAGTTTATGATCAAAAAAGCAGGAAAAACTTCAGGAGGTGTTGATACTAGGAACGGTATGAATTATCCTCAATTAATTTCAAAATATACAATGGGAGCAGTTTTGTACCATCAAGCCTGTGATAATTATCTTGATGAAAAGATGACAGCTAGCTCTAAGCCAAATAATAAACCATATAAAAAAGGTGCGTATTATACTGGTAAAGAACATAGTTGGGATGAAGCTTTTGGTTATTGGGGAGCAGCTGCTCATACCATGAAACTTACTGCAGCGCAAAGTTATGATATAGCTAAGAAAAAAGATCTTAAATCTGCAGATTACAATAATGATGGGGTAGTAGATTTGCAAACAGAGATGACATACGCTCATGCTTATTATGCTTCTAGTTATGATAAAAAGGGTAAAACAAATTATCTGAAAAATGTTACAAAAGCTTTTATCGACGGTAGACAACTTATTACCAGTGCAGATGGAAATAAATTATCAAAAGCACAATTAGATAAAATACAAGATTATGTACAAATAATCTGTAGTAACTGGGAAGATGTTATAGCAGAATCTGTTTTTAAATATGCTGGATCTGTGTACAAAGATCTTGGTAAAATTGAAAAAGCCTTAGAATCTGGTTCCGGTATGGATGGTGCAATGTCAAAATATCTTAAGCATTGGGGAGAGCTCAAAGGCTTTGCAATGGCACTTCAAGCAGGGCCTGATAACAAAAGCGATACGTTTAATAGGTTAAATAGAATGATGGGTTTTGGTCCATTAATGCCTAATTTATCTCAAGTGGTTGGTATCGACTCATCTGGAAATTATATCAAGGATCAAGGATCTTCAATTGGATATTATAAGGTGCATATGTTAAAAATTCAAAAACTTATGGCTGAAAAATATGCGTTGAAAGCTAAAGTCAATGATGCAACTGGAGGTATGGCTGCACTTTTAGAAAAAGTAGGTACAAAAAAATCTGCAGAAAATGACTAACTGATTTGAAAACTGACCAGCTTTTGCTGGTCAGTTTTTAGTGTAATATGGAATTTCTTACGCAAATAATTGATACGATATACGAAAACTTTTTTGATCCTAAAAAAAGAGTTTTTGTTGGCTACCTACTATCAGCTATCCTTATATCATTTCTATGGCTTTTTATTGTAAAAAAGAAAACATTAATAGAATGTTTTCGTAAAATTTTTGATAAAAAAATATTTTTATCAAAATCAGCTAAAGCAGACTATATGTTATTTATTATCAATATAATAATATTGATGTTTTTATCACCAATTTTAATTACACAGTTAGCGATTGCCACATTTGTTTTTGAATATCTTCATTCACAAACTTTTTTAATGCCTATTGATGTTAATTTGCAATATCTATGGTTAATACCATATTTTTTTACAATTAGTTATTTTGTTTTGGATGATCTAACAAAATTTATTACTCACGCACTGATGCACAAAATACCCATTTTATGGGAAATTCATAAGACACATCATTCTGCAAGAACATTAACGCCAATAACTATTTTTAGAACTCACCCTCTTGAGGGGGTAATTTTTGTGATCAGAAGTGCTTTAACTCAAGGAGTAGTTATAGCTTTGTTTTTTTACGTTTACGGAAATAATATTACCTTTATTACTATTTTAGGAGCAAACCTTTTATCTTTCTGGTTTCATCTTCTAGGATCGAATCTTAGACATTCTCATATATGGATAAATTATTGGAGTTGGTTAGAAAAAATTTTCATCTCACCAGCGCAACACCAAATCCATCATTCAATCAAAAAAGAACATCATAATAAAAATTTTGGGGTAACATTTGCAGTATGGGATTGTGTGTTTGGTACACTTTGTACCTCAAAAGATAATGAAGTGAGTAAATTTGGTCTTACAAAAAACGAAAATAAATATGAACACAATGTCCTTTACTTATATTTAAGTCCATTTATTGGCATGTACAAAATAATTTCCAAACATACTTTATCAAGATTTCAAAATACAAATAAACAAACTTTTACAATTAAAAATTAAAAAGGGAATTTAACAATGAAAATAAGCATTTTATCTGCGATTATTTTAATTTTGTTTTCAAACTCAGTGTTTGCTAAAAGCTTGAATATTTATTCACATAGACAGCCTTACTTACTCAAGCCTTTTTTAGATGCCTATACAAAAAAAACTGGAGTAAAGTTAAACGTCGTTTATTCTTCAAAAGGTCTTGCTCAAAGGCTTGCAGCTGAAGGTAAAAATAGCCCAGCAGATTTGATATTAACTGTTGATATTGCAAGACTTTACAGATATGAGGATTTGGGTTTATTAGCAAAAATAGATTCAGAAATTTTAAAAAAAAATATTCCTCCTTACTTAAGAAGTGGTAATAATACTTGGTTTGGCTTATCAAAAAGAACAAGAGCAATTGCTGTTTCAAGAGAAAGAATGAAGGAAGATGATGTTTTACGTTACGAAGATTTAGCAGATAAAAAGCTTAAGGGTCGACTTTGTAGCCGGCCAGGAAGCCATGTTTACAATAGAGCTCTTATGGCATCTATGATTTTAGCAATCGGAGAGGTAGAGGCTGAAAAGTGGGCTAAAGGATTAGTTTCAAATTTAGCTAAAAGACCTCAAGGAAATGATAGATCACAAATTAAATCAATTTATGCTGGAGAATGTGATGTAGCTATAATTAATCATTATTATTATGGTAAGCTAACATATTCTAAAAATCCTGAACATCGCAAATGGGCAAAAGCATCAACTATAATATTTCCTAATCAAGGAACTAATGATAGGGGGGCTCATGTTAACATTTCAGGTGGTGGTGTAGTAAAGTTTTCAAAAAATAAAGAATTAGCTATTAAATTTTTAGAGTTTCTTGTAACCGATGAAGCTCAGATTTTATATGGCGATGTAAATTTTGAATATCCAATAAACAATAAGTCTAAATTACCAGCTAGATTAAAGGCTTTAGGTACCTTTAAAGAGGATAGTTTGTTAATTGAGGATATCGCAAAGATTGCACCTAAAGCACAGGAGATTATAGATAAAGTCTATTGGTAAGAGTATTAATAAAAAACTTGTGAACCAAAATAGCCAACAATAAGTCAAATCATTTTTTTAACAAAAAAAATATAAAACAATAAAACCAGTTTTCTAAAGTTTATTTTATGAATATGATTTATACAGTTTGTCCGCCGTTTATTTGTATTTCAGTACCATTAACATAAGAAAAAGTATCTGAGCACATAGAGTGAATAACACCTGCAACTTCTTCTGGTGTTCCAAATCTTTTCATAGGGATTTTTTCTGTGAGCATTTTTTTACTTTTGGGTGTTACCATTGAAGTTTCTATTTCACCAGGTGCTATAGCATTTACTCGGATACCTTCATGTGCTAAATCTGAGGCCATTTCTCTAGTTAAAGATTTAAGTGCAGCTTTTGAAGTAGCATATGCTGGACCAGCAAATTGATGTACATTGTCACTAGCAATAGATGTGACGTTAATAATTACGCCTTTAGCGAGCTTTAGGTTTTTAATTATTGATTGAGAGATTTTAATAGGTGCAAAAAAATTAACGTTAAAAACTTGCCTCCATAAACTCAAGTCAGTATCCGTAAAGCCTAATCTAGAATTGTTTGGTTTTTTAGGTGAAATAGCAGCATTATTGATAAGAGCCTTTACTGGCCTTCCTCTAAGAAATTTTTCTAAATCAGCCAACGTTTTATCCAAAGATATCTGATTTTCTAAATCGACTTGGAAATGCAGTTGTTTGTTATTTGACCATGGACATTGCGGCGCAACTTCTGATCGAGAAAAAGTTATAACTGTCCATCCATCATCCCAAAATTTTTTTGATGTTGCGTGGCCAATGCCTCTGCTGCCGCCTGTGAGAATAATTATTTTTTCTTTATCTTTCATAATTTTATCTTTGATATTGATAATCATTCTTAAGAATACACTAAATTAGTGTAATTTCAATAATGTAAAAAAATTTATTTTTTTATTTTCTTTCCAAACAACTCTAATCGATGATCAACAAGTTCATAACCCATATTTAGGGCAACTTGTCTTTTCATTTCTTCAAGTTCTTCATTTTGAAATTCTATTATTTCTCCACTTTCAATATCAATTAAATGTTCATGATGTTCACCAGCCTCTTCGTATCTTGATCTACCGTCACCAATATCTAATTTTTCAATTATGCCAGCTTCTTCAAATAGCTTTATAGTTCTATAAACAGTAGCAATTGAAATGGATCTGTCTTTTTCAACTGCCCTTCTGTACATTTCATCAACATCTGGGTGATCATCAGCAGCTTCAATTACTTCTAAAATAATTTTTCTAGGTAAAGTCATTCTTAAACCAACTCTTAAACATTTTTCATAAAGCTCAGCCATAATAATCCTTTACCTACTTTGTAACAGTTATAAACTACCTCTTAGTTAATGCCTAAATTAATAAAAGTGCAAGTATAAAATAATTATTGTTTTTCATACGATAAATTAATTGTTTTGTTTAATACAAACACAGGAATAGTTCCAATTAAAGTTATAAGAAGAGCTGCTAATGCACATTGTTCAAGCATTTCCTCTTTTGCGTATTGGTAAACATAAGTAGCTAATGTTTCAAAATTAAAAGGTCTAAGCAGAAGTGTAACAGGCAATTCCTTAAAAATATCTACAAAAACAATTAAAAATCCAGTCAAAATTGAAGGACGAATAATAGGAAAAATAATTTTAAATAAGCTTTTTTCAAAAGAAACTCCTTGTAATCTAGCAGCTTCTAGTAAATTTGGGGAAACTCTTTGTATACCTGAGTTAATATAACCTACACCAATTGCATTAAATCTACAGATATATGTATATAATAAAGCTGTAAAAGTACCAATCAAGGTTAAATTCCAATCTAGATTAAAATATATAAATAATTCATTCATATTATTTTGAATAAATGATAAGAAAAAGGTTGTAGCTAAAGCTAAAATTACTCCAGGAAATGCATAGCCACTTCCTGCTAAAGTTGCTAAAAAAGTAAATTTTTTACCTCCATGATACTTTACAGCAACAACTATAACAAATGAAAATAAAATTGTTAGAAAAGCGCCAAAAAAAGAAACTGAAATTGAGTTTAACGCGATTTCAAAAAAAGAGTAAAAATCGTTTTGATTAGAGCTTTGCATGGATAAGTTAATAAGTATTAACACTGGAATAAGAAAGCCAATTAATATGGGCACCAAACAGATGAAAAAAAGAACTAAGCTTTTTGTTAAGCTTATTTCTTCTATTTTTTTATCAAAACCTGAGGCTTGAGGGTTATTAAATTTTTGATTTTTTCTTGCTGATAGTTCAATTCCAAGTAAAACAACAATAAAGGTAACAGCAAAAAAAGATAATTGAGATGCAGCACTAAAATTATTCATACCTAGCCATAGGTTAAATATTCCGAGTGTCACAGTTTCTACTGCTAAAAATTCAACAGTACCAAAATCCGATATAGTTTCCATCAATACAAGTGATAAACCGGCTATAATAGCTGGTCTAGCTAAAGGTAAAGCAACATATAAAAATTGAGATTTTCCATGAATTTTAGCTACATTAAATAAATTTTTGGGAGTTGAACTAAAAGCCACTTTCGTTATAAAATAAATGTATGGATATAGTGCAAAAGATAAAATTAATATCGCACCTCCCATAGACCTAATTTCAGGAAAAAAATATTCTTTTGATGACTGCCAGTTAAATATTTCCCTTAAAGTTGTTTGAATTATGCCTCCATATTCTAAAAAATCAGTATAACAATATGCAACAATATATGCTGGTATTGCTGCTGGTAATAATAAGGCCCATTCTACAAATTGAGATAAAAAAAACTTATGTTTTGCTATAATCCAAGCACAAGATACACCAATAATAATTGATAAAATTCCAACACCAAATATCAAAAAAAATGTATTATATAAATATATGGATAATTTAGTATCAAAAAGGTGCACCCAGGTATCTACGTTATTTTGAAATGAAGATAAAATTAACAGCAAAATAGGTGTTAAAAATAAAATAATTAAAATATAAGAAGAATTTTTCCAAAAATTCACTAAATTTTTAAAAAAACTCAAAGTTAAGACTATCTTCATTATTCAAAATTCTTCAATAATTTAAAAAATAGACTTAACATAATATATAACTAAACTCTTCATAAATGTTTTATTTTTCAATATAATATATTAAATATGTCACTAATATAAAATTTATTAGATTTAGGAAAAATATGTACAAAATTGCAGTAATTCCTGGAGATGGGATTGGCATAGAGGTAATAGATAGTGGAGTTGAGGTTTTAAAGGCTCTTTCAAAGTCAGTCCAAAATTTACCGATCGAATTTCATCAGTTTGATTGGGGAGCAGAGTACTATAAAAAACATGGTATAATGATGCCTGATGAGGGGGTTGAAGAACTTAAAAGTTTTAGTTCAATTTATTTTGGTTCTGCAGGAGTTCCTGAAATTTCCGATCATATAACACTTTGGGGATTAAGATTAAAAATATGCCAAGGTCTTGATCAATACGCAAATCTAAGGCCAGTTCGTCTTTTACCTGGAATAACATCTCCGCTAAAAAATATAGAAGAAAAAGATATTGATTGGAATTTTATTAGAGAAAATTCCGAGGGTGAATACTCAGGCATTGGTGGTAGAAGCCACATAGGTTATAACAATGATACAGCTATGGATATTACTCTATTTACAAAGCAGGGTGTAGAAAGAATACATAGGTTTGCGTTTGAAATAGCTAGATCTAGACCAAGAAAATTATTAACTTTAGTGACTAAATCTAATGCTCAAAGACATGGTATGGTTATGTGGGATGAAATATTTAGTGAAATATCACAAGAATATAGGGACGTTAACACAGACAAAATGCTTGTTGATGCCATGACCACAAGAATGGTTTTAGATCCCAAAAGTATTGATACCGTTGTTGCTTCAAACTTACACGCTGACATTTTAACAGATTTAGCAGCTTCATTATCAGGATCAATGGGAATTGCTCCTACAGGAAATTTAGATCCAGAAAGACGTCATCCATCCATGTTTGAACCTATTCACGGATCTGCTTTTGATATTATGGGAAAAGGAATTGCAAATCCTATTGGATCTTACTGGTCTGCAGTGATGATGCTAGAAAATTTAGGCGAACTTAAAGCAGCTCAAATGTTGATGTCTGCGATTGAACAACTTACATCAAACAAAAAATACTTGCCTATAGATCTTGGTGGGAAAAGTACTACACAACAAATTACTAGAGCAATGGTAAATATTATTTTAGGTAAAAATAGTTAATAAATAAATATTAGGATAATATATGGATAAAAATTATGTTAGTCATCTTGAGTGCTCAATCACTGGTAAGAATTATGAAGCCAATAAAATACATGGATTGTCTGATGCGGGAAGACCCTTGCTTGTAAGGTACGATTTGCAAACCCTAAAAAAAGAAGTTTCAAGAGATGATATTACAAATTCAAAAGTAGACGGTCTTTGGAGATATTCACCACTTTTACCAGTATTAGATCCAAATGACAGGGTTACACTGGGTGAAACCATTACTCCATTGATTAAGTTAAATCGTGCTGTTAATTATTCATCTAATGATAATGGTGTCGTCTTAGTTAAAGATGAAGGAAGGCTACCCACGGGTTCTTTTAAAGCAAGAGGGTTATGTTTGGCAGTTTCTATGGCAAAGCAATTCAAACTAAAACATCTAGCTATTCCCACAAATGGAAACGCTGGTGCTGCTATGGCTGCTTATGCTACAAATGCAAATATTAAATCAAC
>QBXO01000043.1 GCA_003284565.1 SAR116 cluster bacterium AG-321-K23 | reverse complement strand
AGAAAAGAGATGATATTATTTTCATTAATAGCAATTATCCTTCATTTACTTCAAAGTAAGCAAAATTTTTCTTATTTAATTAAGCATGTTTTTTTGTATTTAATAGTAGGTTATCAGTGGATTTTTTATTATCTTTTGCAAGTTGCTGAATTACATTTTGATTTGAACAATTTATTTTATAGTGGTCATGGGTTAATTCAGGATTACATTTTTTTCTTTTTTGCGACAATATTATTAACATTATTTGCTTTTTTAATTAAGAAAATTTTTGTAAAAAATACAATTAATCTTTTTTTATATTTTTCATATTTAGTTTTCTTGTTAATAATATCCATATATAACTTTAATGAAACTATTCAGACAACTTTTAAACTCTTGGATTACTCAATTCTTAGACCAAGTGCATGGGGATTATTCTGGGTTGTATTATTTATATCATTAATTTATTCGTACAAAAACAAGATTAATAATTATCTACTTCATATAATTTTAGCTTTTTTTACCTTAAGGATTGGAATTTATGTATTGTATGACACTATAAGTGATGATGGTGGTGGTGATAGGATATTATTTACAATTTTTTTTATAGGTATGTATATGATATTTTTCTCTTTATGGCATAAAATTAAATCTTCAACCGTTATTAAAGATAAAATTATATGAAACTAATTATTCAAATTCCTTGCTTTAATGAAGAAGAAACTATACTTGAAACTTTACATTCTCTTCCAACTAAAATTAAAGGTATAAAAAAGATAGAAATTTTAATTATTGATGATGGTAGTGAAGATAAAACATCAAAGCTTGCAGAAGAATTTGGTGTTCACCACATAGTTTCAATTAGTAGAAATAAAGGTTTAGCGAATGCATACATGAAAGGAATCGATGCATGTCTTAAGGCTGGTGCGGATATAATTGTTAATACTGACGCTGATAATCAATATAATGCTTTAGACATAGAAAAAATTGTCAGACCTATAATTCATAAAAAGGCAGATTTTGTTGTCGGGGCGAGGCCAATTTCGGAAATAAAACATTTTTCGTTCTTAAAGAAAAAATTGCAGAAAATAGGAAGTTGGGTGGTAAGATATGTTAGTGATACAAATGTAGAAGATGCACCAAGTGGTTTTAGAGCCATATCTAGAGAAACAGCTATAAGGCTATCTGTTTTTAGTGAATACACTTATACATTAGAAACTATTATTCAAGCTGGTCAAAGTGGTATGACAGTTTTATCTATTCCAATAAGGGTAAATGGGCAAACTAGACCGTCAAAACTTATTAAAAGTTTGCCCAGTTATATACAAAAATCAATAGGTTCAATACTCAAAATTTTTATGATTTATAGGCCATTAAAATCCTTTTTTTTAATTAGTTTAATACCTTTTTCAATTGGGATAATTTTGTGTTTAAGGTGGATTATTCTTTTTTATTTAGAAGACGCTTCTAGGTCACATGTCCCAAACCTCATTTTAGCTGCTATATTACTAATTATTGGATTTCAAACTTTATTATTTGGATTTTTTGGAGAACTCTTGTCAATCAACAGAAAAATAATTGAAGAAAATAGAGTTAGAATTCGGTCCGCAGAACTTAATAATAATATAAGCCATAAAAATTGAAATGAAATACTTATTTGCAAAAAATGCGCTAGATCAAATTCCAAAAATTTTAACATTACTTGATCGAAATCAACATAGCAAAACATATGGATGTTTTGATCGTAACTATTGGCATTATAAAATAATAGATTTTCCTAGTGGCATGTCCCAAGAGTTAGTTTTACCATTAGCATTGGTATATACTCTAGACATACCTGGGAATAATTTTTACCAAAAAAAAATATTAAAAGAATGGGTGCTAGCTGGTATTAGATATGCAGAATTTTCATCACATAAAGATGGCTCATGCGACGACTATTTTCCATATGAAAAAGCAGGGGGCGCAACAGCATTTTCTTTGCTAGCTTGTTTATATAGTTATAAGATATTGGGGTTTAAAGATCAAAAATTAGAATCTTTTTTTTTTAAAAGAACAAATTGGTTATCTAAACATTATGAAAATGGTAGACTTACAAACCATCAATGTTTAATTGCTCTATGTCTTTTAATTGCATCTGAAATATTATCTACCAATCAATGGAAGATTTCAATTCAAGAGAGAATTAGTAAAATTTTAGATTGGCAAGATAAAGAAGGTTGGTTTCATGAATATGAAGGTTGCGATTTAGGTTATCATACCCTAACAATTTCAATATTATCATGGATATACAAATTAAATCATGATCCCAAAATATTAGATTCTTTAAAAAGAGCAATTAAATTTGCAAGTTATTTTATTCACCCAGATGGAAGTTATGGAGGGGAGTATTCGAGTAGAAATACTTATAACTTTTTCCCTCATGGTTTTGAGCTTATGGCTGATGTTATTCCAATTTCAATATATATAAACAACCAGTTTTTGTCAGGTTTGAAAAAAAAATTAAATCCTTGCTATTCAGATGATCATATTATAGGGCATCATACTTGGAATTATTTGTTGGCTTGGAGAGATTATAGAGAAGATAGACTTGCTCAGGTTAGGACAAATAATTTTGAGAAGAGAGCTTGGTTCCCAAACGCAAAATTGCTTGTTGAAAGGCCAGGTGATAGTACTATCTATATTTCAATAGCTAAAGGTGGGGTCTTAAAATTATTTAAAAAAAAGAAACTTATTGTGAGTGATACTCATTTTTCTGTAATGATGAAGGATGGTAGGAACGCGGTAGGCCATCTTATTGATGAGAATAATAATTTTACTATTAAAAATAATAGTGTTTGCATTCATGGGAGTCTAGGCTGGTCTAAGTCAAAAAAAATGACTACCTTTAATCTTATAATTCTAAGATTAATAATGTTGTGCGGTGGAAGACTTTTCCCTGATTTTGTTAGGGGTATTCTTCAAAAAATACTTATAACGGGGAAAAAAAATTCTAAACATACTTATAAAAGAGTCATAAGCTGGACAGATAATGGAAAAATTACTATAAGCGATTCACTTAACACTAATGATTGGCACAAAATTAAGAATATAAAAATTGGTGTAGACCAAACTTCAATTTATGTTGTGATGAGTCGTGTTTATCAACCAGGACAACTTCAACAGTGGATTGATTTACCTCTTAATGTAATAAAAAATAGACAAGAGATTAATTGCAAAAGAGTCTATTAATTTAATGTTAAAATATAATTTTATAAAAAACAATAGAGTAACAATTACTATAAGTGTTCTTATATTGATATGTTTATATTGGCAAATTGATTTTATAAGCTTTATTTATGTGCTTATGAACATTGATATAATATTTTTGTTCATTGGCTTATTAATGTTAGTACCAATAACTATGTTTACGGCGATAAGATTGGTTTGGCTTTCACCTGATGATAATCGTATTAATTATATTGAAGCTTTGCAGTTGACTTTAGCTGCAAGTGTTATGAATTTAGTATTGCCGTCAAAGATGGGTGATATTGTGAAGAGTGTATTTATGGTAAAAAATTCTGATAAATCTATTGAAAAAAATCTCTCTTTAGTAATATTTGAAAAAATTAGTGATTTTCTTTCTTTATTATTATGGTGTATTTTGGGACTTTTTTTATTTCAGGATAATAATTGGTTGTTTATTATTTCCTTAACATCTCTTTTTTTATTAGGCTTATTATCAATAACATCAAATTCTTTTGTTAAACTATTCTTTGGCTTAGTAGTATTATTATTGCCTAATAGATATGCTAAATCGGCAAATAAACTTCAACATGAATGGTTAGATATGGTGTTTAATTATCAAAAACATAAGAAAAAGTTCGTTTTTATACAATTTTTTTCAATTTTTTTGTGGTTTTTACATTTATTACAATTATGGATATTTATATTATCTTTGGGGAGTTTGTTGCCCTTTTTAATTAATTTGGCAATTACACCTTTAGCAATTTTTATAGGGTTACTCCCTTTATCATTTGCTGGAATTGGGACACGTGACTTAGCATTTGTTTACTTTTACTCTAGCTATCTTTCTGCTGCAACAGCAGCAGGTTTAGGAGTTTTGGCAACACTTCGGTATATAGTCCCAGCTTTATTTGGAATTCCATTTTTTATAAAATATATGAAATTAAAATTTATTAAAAATTTGTAATTTTTATTTAATGATTAAAAACAATAAATATATGTCCAAATTTGAAAAATGTCTTTGAGCAATTACGGAAGTTTATATATATCTAACTTTTTTTAATATTATTTACTACTTTTGAAGAACACTTTATTTTTGAATATTCAGAAATTAAAATAGAAATATTATTTACACTTAATTTAAAAAGGGAAGAGTGTTATTTTTTTCTGCAATCATATAGCTCCAGCACTTACTTGATATATAAACATTACAAATAATTTAACATATTAGAAGTATAAAAAATTTATTCTTTTATTTTGAATAAACGACATGCATTTCCACCAGTAATCATTTCAATTTGATTTTTTGATAAACCTCCTGTACCCATAACATGTTCTATTGGGTCATCTTCTGCCATATCGTATGGATAATCTGTTCCCATAACAATATGATCAGCACCATATTTATCAATAAGGTACTTTAGCTGATCAAATGAGAAAACTACAGTATCAAAATACATTCTTTTAAGATAATCAGACGGTTTGTGTTTAAGGTTATTGCCTCTACAATCGGGTCTTGCGCCCCATGCATGATCAATTCTTGCAGAATATGCTGGAAGATATCCACCTCCATGGGCAACAAAGATTTTTAAATTTGGATTTTTTTCCATTATTCCATCAAAAATTAAATGATGCAGTGCTGCTGTGGTATCCATTGGATTTCCAATAATATTAATAAAATAATGATCTTTTAATCTTTTGCCTTCTGGATAACCATTAGGGTGAAGGAAAATTGGCACATCTAACTTTGTTGCTGTCTCCCAAATTCCGTCATATGAAGGGTGCGATAGCTCTTTACCATCTTGGAATGTAATAATTTGAAATCCTCTAATATCTAGCTCATTAACACATCTTTCCATTTCTTTTACTGCAACATCACCATTCTGCATTGGCAATGTGCCTAAAGCTATAAATCTATCTTTACGATTATTAGCTGTTTCAGATAGTTTATTATTAATTGTTTCAATTGATTTAAAAGCTACCTGACTTTTTACATTACAATAATGCTGAAAGGGAACAGGTATGAGGACTTGTGTATCAATGCCTTGTGCGTCCATTTTTTTTAGCCTTGTTTCAACATTTGTAAGGTCCATGAATCTATCTTTAATTTGCTTAATATTTTGATTTGTTGTTGTTTGATTAGCATGTTTAAATGCAGGAATGTCTTGTTGATCAAATAAACCTTGAACCATATCCGCTGCTTCTTGGACGTGAAGATGACAATGAGCATCAACAGTCTTTGTTTTTGGTCTTGTTTTGTAGCCAGGTTCACCATGAGACCTACCAAAAGTTGATCCATAAGGTTTAATATTCATATATACACTCCATATTTCAAAAATTTTATAAAAATAATAATATCAATATGTTATAAGGATAAGATAAATAAATACTTTATAACAGTTTATTTAAATAAAATTTTAATATTTTCTATATAAAAATTATATAACATATATCTTAAAGGATTATTTTAACAATGGAAAACATAATTGATATACATAAAACTATATACTGTCCTGTTGGGAGGTTAGTTGTTAGCAAAATGGCTTCATTTGTTTGCTGGTCAATTGATCATATGGTTAATGTTAAATTATCTAATTCTAAATTATTTAAAGAATTTCCAATTCATTTTAATAAATATAAATACAAACTTTAATTTTATATGTTTTTTTATTCTCTAAAGATTCAATTTATTACTTATTATAATTATATATGATATTTATGGGTAGGGTAACATATTGTTAATTATATGTTTTTTTATATTTGTCGCATAATATATATTATGTAATTTTAATATTAAGAATTAACCCATCATATGCTGGATATGTGTTTGGTGGGCATAATTTAGTTACTGCGTCATGGTCAGATTCAGGACTTAAATGAGTTAGATAAGCAACCTCAGGGTTTAATTTCGCGATCCAGTCAAATGATAAATCAAAATGCGCATGAGCAGTATGTGGTGATTGACGTAAACCAGTAATTATTAGAACCTTCATATTATATAAATATTTAAAACTTTTTTTTGGAAATCCTACTACGTCAGTACAATATGCAAATACGTTGTTAAATATAAATCCCAATGTATCGATTACTCCATGATTTTGTTTAATAGTGTTAATTTTTATATCATTTAGTATTATTTCTTCAAAATAATCAATTTCATTCATTTCTAATGGTGGTTGGAAATAAGATTGAGATGATTTATTTTTGGTAAATAAGTAATCATATCGTTTAAGTAAAAATTTAGAAGTTTGTTTATTAGTGAAAATATTAATTTTTTCTCTATTATAAAAATAAAATGGTCTTAACTCATCTAATCCTGATACATGGTCCGAATGACTATGTGTGATGAAGACTGCGTCTAATTTCTGAACATTATGTTCTATAAGTTGATTTTTTATATCAGGGCCAGCATCAACTAAAATAGTCGTGTTTTTACTTTGTATAAGAATTGCGCATCTTTGTCTTTTATTTTTGGGATTAGATGGATCACATTTACCCCAACCTAATTTACCAAGAGCAGGTATCCCAACTGATGTACCTGTGCCTAACACAGTAATTTTTATATTATTATTCATTAATAAATCTTATCAAAAATTTTAACTGAATTCATATATAATTGATCAATAAATATAGAAAATTCACATTTTCTAATATCAGCTAAATACTTTGCAGTTATTGAACAATTTTTTGGTTCATTTACAGAACCTCTTAATGGCGTTGGAGATAAGTAAGGTGCATCTGTTTCTACAAGAATTTTATCATCAGGTATTAACGTAGCAATTTCTTGAATTAATTTTGCAGATTTAAATGTTACAATGCCAGAAAAAGAAATATAAAAACCTAAATTAAGCCCACATAATGCTAGATCTTTTCCTGAACTAAAACAATGAAGAATTGCCTTAAAAGGTCCGTTTTTATATTCATTCTCTAAAATATTAATCATATCTTTATCAGAATCTCTAGCATGAATAATTAATGGTAGATTAGTTGCTCTAGATACGTTTATTTGAGTAATAAAAGACGCTTTCTGCTCTGCTTTACAATCATTTCCATAATGATAATCTAATCCACACTCCCCTATCCCAACACATTTTTTATTTTTTGATAGATTAAGAATCATTTCGTAATTTGAGTTATTTTTATCTTTTAACACCTCATTTGGATGCACACCGACAGTATGATAAACTTCTTCATAATTTTTGGATATTTCAATTATTTTATCAATTTTATTAAGGTTTGTTGATATGGTGACAATTCTTTTAACACCATTTTCCAAGGCATTTTTTAAGACTTCATCTAGCCTATTATATAATTCTGGAAAATCTAAATGTGCATGTGTATCAATTAAATAATTTTTCATTTTAAGAAATCAACTTTAAATTCTTGGAAACAATGGGTTCGGAAGTGAAATTTTAATATTACCATTTAAAATAAGACCTACAGATTTTAATTTACGTTGATCATATGGTATTTTTATATGATCTAGTATTTTTTCAGCAGTATCTGGAACGAATGGCTGAAGTAAAATTGATATTTGTCTTATGGTTTCAACTAAAGTAAATAATACTACTTCCATACGTTCAAAGTTATTTTTTTTTAGTGCCCATGGTGCTTGTTCATCAACATATTTATTAGCATTAGAAATAACTATCCAAATGTTTTTTAAATACTGATCAAATTTTTGTTCGTCGATTAAACTTCTATAATCATTCAAGTTATTTTTAATTGAATTAATTAATGTTGAATCTTCTTTATTAAACTTATTTGGTTTAAAAGGTATCGTTTCTTTACAATTTTTAAAAATCATGGAAACAACTCTTTGAAATAAATTTCCATAACTATTAGCTAGGTCACTGTTTATTCTATTAATGAGTTGAGAATTTGAAAAATCACCATCATTTCCAAATGGCACTTCTCTTAACAAAAAATATCTAATTTGATCAATGCCGTATTTATCAACTAATTGAAAAGGATCAATTACATTACCTAAAGATTTAGAAATTTTATTACCTTCATTGGTCCACCAACCATGAGCAAAAACTTTTTTTGGCAAAGGTAAATCTGCAGCCATAAGAAATGCAGGCCAGTAGACTGCATGAAATCTAATAATATCTTTCCCAACCATATGTATATCAGCAGGCCAAAATTTTTTAAAAACTTTATCATTTTCTTCATTTGAATACTCACAAGCAGATAAATAGTTTGTAAGAGCATCCAACCAAACATACATTATATGATTTTTATCGTTTGGAACTTTTACTCCCCAAGAAAAACTAGTCCTACTAATTGACAAATCTTTCAAACCACTTTTCACAAAGCTTATAACTTCATTTCTTCTAGATTTGGGAGATATGAAATCTTTATTACTTTCATAAAATTCAAGAAGTTTTTGTTCCCATTTTGAAAGATTAAAAAAATAAGATGGCTCTTCAACCCATTCAACAGGTGCGCCAGACGGAGCTTTTCCATCCACAATTTCAGACTCTGAAAAAAAAGCTTCATCTCGAACCGCGTACCAACCAGAATATTTATCTAAGTAAATATTTCCATTGCTGAGAAGCTTTTCCCAAATTTTTTGACATGATTTGATGTGTTTTTCTTCAGTGGTTCTTATAAATAAATCATTTGAAAAATTCATGCAATTGATTAAATTTTTAAAATTTTCAGAGACTTTATCTACAAATTCTTTAGGGTTTACACCATTACTTTTTGCTGCTGTCTCAACTTTTTGTCCATGTTCATCTGTTCCAGTTAAGAAAAAAACTTCATATTCATCAAGACGCTTAAATCTAGCAATTACATCACATGCTAACGTTGTATATGCATGGCCAATATGAGGCACATCATTCACATAATAAATTGGTGTAGTAATATAATATGTTGATTTCATTT
>QBXO01000042.1 GCA_003284565.1 SAR116 cluster bacterium AG-321-K23 | reverse complement strand
AAAGCCAATTGAAGATGGCGAATTGCTTAAAGAGATAATTTTACAAATACAGGATCCTAGTAATAAGCACAGAAAAAACTCAATTGAATTTCTTATTTATAACACTATTCCTGGAACGACATCAGCTGCTTTGGAAAAGTCTAAGTTTCTAAAAGAGATAATTTTAGAAAATATTAAAGTTGAAGAAATAAAACCATCATTTGCATTTGAGTTATTATCTCACATGAAAGGCGGTCCATCTATTGAGGTTCTTCTTGATTTAGCTCTTGGCAATAACAAACCAACTGCATTAGATGCTGCAGAAGTACTCAAAACTCAAGTTTTTTTATATGAAATTGATACAAATAGGTTGGAAGCTGCATACAAAGAAGGAAATAAAATTGCCGAAGATATTCTAAAAAGTTATTCAAAAGCTGAATTTTTTACAAAGCTTCCAGATGTTGAGGAGGAGGTAAAAGTTGTAACTTACATTGCTGCAGAAGGTGATATTTCCACAGACTTATTATCACCTGGTAATCAAGCACATTCTAGATCTGATCGAGAGCTACATGGCAAATGTATGATTTCAGAAAAAGCCCAATCAGAAATAACTGAATTAAAGAAACAACATCCTGATAAACGTGTAATGTTAATTGCAGAAAAGGGTACTATGGGCGTCGGTTCATCAAGAATGTCCGGTGTCAATAACGTCGCCTTATGGACTGGAAAGCAAGCAAGTCCTTATGTGCCTTTTGTAAATATTGCGCCAATAGTTGCTGGTACAAATGGGATTTCACCGATTTTTTTAACTACTGTAGGAGTCACAGGAGGTATTGGTGTAGACCTAAAAAATTGGGTAAAAAAACTTGATTCTGATGGAAATCCAATAATAAACAATGATGATAATCCAGTTCTTGAACAGAAATATAGTGTAGATACTGGTACAGTATTAAAAATAAACACAAAAAAGAAAAAACTTTTTGATGAAACTGGAGAGAAAGAATTAGTTGATTTATCATCATCCTTTTCACCTCAAAAACAAGAATTCATGAAAGCAGGTGGGTCCTATGCAATTGTCTTTGGAAAAAAATTGCAAAGCTTTGCATGTAAAGTTCTCAATGTTGAATTTAAATCTGCTTTCGCACCCTCAAAACAAATTTATAATGAAGGTCAAGGATTTACAGCGGTTGAAAAGATATTTAATGCAAATGCGGTAGGGGTAGAAGAAGGTGTCCTATTACATGCAGGCTCTGATGTAAGGGTAAAAGTAAATATTGTTGGATCACAAGATACTACAGGTTTAATGACTTCACAAGAATTAGAAGCCATGGCTGCAACTGTAATTTCTCCAACTGTAGATGGAGCGTATCAATCTGGATGTCATACTGCTTCTGTTTGGGATTTTAAGGCTCAGGAAAATACCCCAAGGCTTATGAAATTTATGCATAAATTTGGTCTTATTACTGCGCGTGACCCAAAAGATTCTTATCATTCAATGACTGACGTTATACACAAAGTATTAAACGATATAACTGTTGATGATTGGTCAATTATTATTGGTGGTGACTCTCATACTAGAATGTCAAAAGGTGTAGCATTTGGAGCAGATTCTGGAACTGTAGCTTTGGCCTTGGCCACTGGTGAAGCAACAATGCCAATACCAGAGACTGTGAAAGTAACTTTTAAAGGTAAAATGGGTGAACATATGGATTTTAGAGACGTAGTTCATGCAACCCAAGCCCAAATGCTCAAACAGTTCGGTGATAATGTATTTCAAGGGAAAATTATAGAAGTTCATTTGGGAACTCTTCTTGCTGACCAAGCTTTTACCTTTACCGATTGGACTGCTGAGATGAAAGCAAAGGCATCAATATGTATTTCAGAGGATGCAACACTAATTAAATCACTTGAAATTGCTAAAGACAGAATTCAGGTCATGATCGACAAGGGAATGGAAAACGAAAATAAAATGCTAAATAAGTTAATAGGTATTGCTGAAAAAAGAATTTTAGAAATTAAATCTGGCGAAAAACCAGCCTTGAGGCCTGATAAAAATGCTAAGTATTCAGCAGAAGTTGAAGTTGACCTAGACTTAATAAATGAGCCAATGATTGCTGATCCAGATGTTAATAATTCTGATGTATCAAAGAGATATACTCACGATACAATTAGACCAATCTCATATTATAACGCTGAAAAAAAGGTAGATTTAGGTTTTGTTGGCTCTTGTATGGTACATAAGGGAGATGTAAAAATAGTTGCACAAATGCTCCGTAACCTCGAAAAAGCCTCGGGTCAGGTAAATTTCAAGGCACCTCTAGTTGTAGCTGCACCGACCTATAATATAATTGACGAACTTAAAGAAGAAGGTGACTGGAGTATATTACAAAAATATTCAGGATTTGAATTTGATGATAAAAATCCTAAAAAATCTGCACGTCAAGAATATGAAAATATTCTTTATCTTGAAAGGCCAGGATGTAACCTTTGCATGGGTAATCAAGAAAAAGCAGCAAAAGGGGACACAGTATTAGCTACTTCAACTAGACTTTTCCAAGGTAGAGTAGTTGAAGATTCTCAAGAAAAAAAGGGAGAGTCATTACTGGCATCAACACCAGTTGTTGTACTTTCCGCAATTTTGGGTAGGACTCCTACTGTAGATGAATATAAAATAGCTGTTGAGGGGATTGATCTTACTAAATTTGCACCACCTTTAGAAAAAAACCAAAATAGTTTATCAGCGCATTTTTAATTCAGGTTTTAATTATTAACATTAACAGAAAAATTCTAGTTCAACTTTATTGATTGGCTAATTGTGTGAAACAAAAAGTAAAAATTTATTCTTTACTAATCTTTATCACAATTTTTTTTATAAATCTTGAAAAAGTTTTCGCTAACTCAGATGCCAAAGACAGAGACCTTTACACTTTAGATTTAAATACGTTTGATACAATTCCTTCAAAATATTTAGAATTTGCTGAGGGATTTGACGAAAATATTTCTTTTAAAACTCTATCCAAATTAAACTGGAAAAAGACTTTAGATAATGATCAATCATTTGTTAGAGGTTATTGGGTACGTTTTAGTATTTTAAACAATACTAAAAAAGATAATATTGGAATTAATTATAGTTACAATAATGAAAAAAAAGTTTTTATTCATAACAGTAATGGCGTCATTGAATATCCACACTGGAGGGAGAAATTCGACAGTTGGATTGATGATAAAAGAATAAGAACAAGCTATAAACTTCTTATTAAGTCGAATGAAACTGCTCAAGTTTATAGCTTTTTTAGAAAGAAGCCATTTGATAGGTATATGGGTCGAGATAGCTTACATAGAATGACAGTGAGCACTTGGGAAAATATTCGAACTCATCAATTTATAAAAATTATAGCAAATATTGCCACATTTGCTATAGCAATAACCTTTGCTATTTATTATTTATTCATTTTTATTGTTTCTAATGGCAATTATTTATGGTTATCACTTAGTCTTTTTCAAATTTCTTTTCTTTCCGTTACAAATTTAGTCATTGGAAAAATTTTAGGTATTAGTGCGTGGTTATATGCAAGTGAATTTTCTCTAAGTTTAATTTCCTTTTTATTTTTGTTATTACTCCAATTCTTTAGAAAGTCCTTAAACTTAAAATTGAATTACCCACTACTTAACAAAATTTTTATCTCAGTCATAATTTTCTATATATTGATGTTTCTTTTAAATCTGTATTCTTCTTTATTTTGGCCAAGCGCTCCTTATCTAGATTTAAATCTTTATCCACCTGACATGAATGGGCCAGGTCTAGTTAAATCAAAATATTTATTTATACCTTTTATTATGCTGCTATTAACTTCAGCTGTTGTATCATTTCATCTTTGGAAAAAAGGGAGTAAGTATGCAAAATATTTATGTATATCCTTTGCACTTCCTTTCTTGTCAGCACCAATTTCAGGTATAGCTTATTTGTTTTATGACTTTAATTGGATTACTTGGTTAATTATAAATTCTGCTGTTGGAATTTTATTTCTAGGGATGTTTATCACTTTTGGATTTGCTGTTGCTCAGCAGTTAAATGATATGAAATTACTAGCACTTGAACAACAAGTTAAATTAACTGAAGCCTATCAAAGATTTGTTCCATCTGAATTACTTAAAAATCTTGGGAAAAATAGTATTTTAGACGTCTCATTAGGTGATCAAGTAAACGTTAAAATGAGTATCTTATTTTCAGATATAAGATCCTTTACATCCATATCTGAGAAAATGACGCCTAAGGAGAATTTTTCTTTTTTAAATTCCTACTTAAATCAAATGAGCCCAATTATAAGAGAAAATAAAGGATACATTGATAAATTTATGGGCGATGGTGTTATGGCTCTGTTTAAGAATTCCGCAAATGACGCAGTAAAAGCAGCAATAGAAATGCAAAAATATTTAATTCAATATAATGCTAGCTCTTTGAAAAATAAAACTCATAAAATTAATATTGGAATAGGGATTAATACTGGAGAAATGATGTTAGGTACACTAGGTGAAACAAATAGAATGGAAGGATCAGTAATAAGTGATGCTGTCAATTTAGCTTCACGTCTAGAAGGGTTAACAAAAAATTATAAAGCTGGCGTTATTATTTCAGAAGAAACTTATAAAAATATTAATAAAGATTTATTCGCCATTAGATTTATTGATCTTGTAGCTATAAAAGGAAAAAATAAAGCGATAAAAATTTTTGAAGTTTTTGACGCAGATCTTGAAAAATTAAAACAACTAAAAATTGAAACTTTAAATGATTTTAAAAAAGCCATCAAAAGCTATTTTGAACATAATTTTGAAAATTCACTAAAATTATTTTCAAAAATAAATAAGATTAATCCTGATGATAAGGTAACAGAAATATTTATGAATAGATGTAAAAAAATCATTAAAGAAGGTTGGAATCCTGATTTATGGGATGGTGTTAATCGTTTAAGCAATAAATAATGAACTGGTAAAACATTGACAAAATCAAGTATTTTAAAAAATAAACTTAAATTCAGTTTATGTTTAATAATAATGATTTTACAATTTTCTGGTTGTGATCAATTTGGATCAATACCTAAAGATGATGATTACTTAAGAATGAAAAAATCGTCTAATTATAATATTCCAGAAGATAAGTTTGTAAATCAAAACTCTGACGTTATGGAAAATGTGAAAAAAAATAGTGGATTTTGGGAAAATCCTAGAAAAAATTTAGCTAACAATTATTTCTTTAATTCCAACATAACAGAACCAGAAAAACTGATACCAGAAGATACAACTTCATTAAATGAAAATTTTGTAAAAAGTAGTAATAATATTAAATTTGCTTGGTTAGGTCATTCCAGTATTTTGATGTCTATAAATAATAAGATTATTTTAATTGACCCTATATTTTCACCATCTGCGTCACCATTTAGTTGGCTTATTAAAAGATATCAACCACCTGTATTTAAATTGAAGGAATTACCAAAAGTTGATTTTATACTTATTTCGCATGACCATTATGATCATTTAGACATGAAAACAATAAAGTTTTTTAACAAGAACAAAGATATTTCATTCGTTGTACCATTGGGAGTAGGATCTCATTTGAAAAAATGGGGAGTTGAAAATTCAAGAATAACAGAGATGGATTGGTGGGATACTACAATAATTAAAGGCATTAAATTTATTTGTACTCCTGCTCAACATTTTTCTGGAAGGAAAGCTTTTATAGAAACACAAAAATCATTGTGGGCATCGTGGGTTGTTAAATCAGGAAACAGAAGTTTTTATTTTAGTGGTGATTCAGGTTATGCAAAACACTATAAGGAAATTGGAGATAAATATGGTCCTATGGAGGTCGTATTCATGGATAGTGGGCAATATAATACTCGCTGGAGAGAAGTGCATAACATGCCAGAAGAAGTTATAAAGGGCTTCATTGATTTGAAAGGTGAAAATCTTATACCTATTCATTGGGGTATGTTTACTCTAGCAATGCATAACTGGTATGATCCACCAGTTGAAATTAAAAAAAGAGCAGAAGAAAAAAATATATCTCTGATTACTCCGATAATTGGTCAGGTAATAGATATGAAAAATTTAATTGATACTGAAAGCTGGTGGGAAAAATTTATAAATGTAATTAAATAGAAAAATTAAAGATTTTAAATAAAATGAGATTAAATATGAAAATAAACAATTTAAATGAACTTAATACTCCTTGTTTGATTTTAGATAAAAACCTTCTAGAAAATAATTGTCATAAAGCTAGAGTTAAATGTAGTGAATTAAATACAATATTGAGACCACACGTTAAAACTCCTAAAAGCATTGAAGTTGCTAAAATTGCACTTGGAAAAGATATTGGACCTATAACTGTTTCAACTCTAGAAGAAGCAGAGTATTTTGCAAGTTCAGGTTTCAAAGATATTACTTATGCTGTTTGCATAATTCCTGCAAAACTTAAAAGATTAAATTATATTCAGCTGAAGTATGACAGTGTTATACGTATAGTTATAGACTCAGTTATTGTTGCTAAACAAATCGTTGATTATACTAAATTACATAGTGCAAATTTTGAAATTCTGATTGAAATTGATTGCGGTGAGGGGAGAAGCGGTTTAGGTTATCAAGATGACAAAATTAGAGAAATATCGAAGGTTTTTGTCACAAATCACAATACAAAGTTGTTAGGGGTATTAGCTCATGCTGGTCATAGTTACTCAACCAAAAATAAAAAAGAAATTACATCAATTAGTAATATTGAACGTGAACAGGCTCTTGCCTCTTTAAAGTATTTTGTAAACTCCAAAAACAATTCTCCTATCATCAGTATAGGATCAACTCCTACAATGTTTTATGCTGAACATTTGAAAGGTATCACTGAAGTAAGAGCGGGTATTTATATGTTTTGGGATTTGGCTCAGGCTTCAAGAGGAATTTGTAAAATAGAAGACATTGCCTTAACTGTTTTAGCAAGTGTAATTGGTCATAATCAACAAAAAGGAAAAATATTAATCGATGCAGGTGCATTAGCCTTATCAAAAGATATTAGTGCAAATAAGTTCATGCCTAAAGCCGGTTACGGGTTAGTTTGTGATCCTAACACTTCAATACCCTTTAAAGGACTTAACATTTCTGAAGTCCATCAAGAACATGGATCAATTAAGATAGATGACACCAACTGGTTTGATAAATTACCAATAGGAAGTTTAGTACGTTTATTACCAAACCATGCGTGTTTGACCTGTGCGGCTTATTCTAATTACAATATATTAGAAAATGGAAGTATTGTAGATAATTGGTCAAGAACCAATGGTTGGTAATTTTAAGTTTAAGTATTTTCATTTAACTTTAATAAGATAAATATGAATAAGTTAAGATATGACACAGTTGTTTTTGATCTTTTAACAGGATTAATTGATTCTTGGTCCCTTTGGAACGAAGTAGCAGGATGTAAAAAAATGGGGCATAAATGGAGGTCAAGATATCTTGAAATAACTTATGAGACATTTGAATATAAAAAATATGAAGATTTAGTTTTACTTGCTGCAAAAGATGTTGGCCTTAATACAGAATTAGCTAAAAATCTTTTTAAAAAATGGAATTTTCTAAAACCTTGGCCAGAAACAAATGAAATTCTAAAATTAATCAGCCAAAAATATTTAATTGGTTTTGCAACGAATTGTTCTATTCAAAAAGGTGAAGAAGCTATGAATGTGATTGATATAAATTTTAATTTTTATGTTACTGCTGAAGAGGTTGGGTATTATAAACCGCACCCATCTATGTATAATAGAATTTTAGAAAAGATGAATAGCACTCCTAACAGAACGCTTTTTGTTGCTGGGTCTACATTTGACGTACATGGAGCAAAAAATATTGGGATGGATGTTTATTGGCACAATAGAATTGGTTTGAATAATGAGAATAAAAGTGCTGACCATATTGAAGTATCTCTACATAAATTATTAGATATACTTGATCTGTAATTAAGTAAGATTAAATCGTTTTACAAGGTACCCAGCAGAAACCATCATGATCAACGATATAACATTCCCTCATACCATGAGCTTTATCAGTTGAAGTAGATAAAATAATGTAATTTTCTTTCCTTGCTCTCTCTTCTGCTTTATCAGGATCACAGCCTACAACTCTTAATTCAATTCCTAACCCTTTTGGTTTAGAATTTTTGATAATATTAATATACGGGTGAGTATCATAAGTATGATATGAATGTATGCACCACCTACTTCCAAATCCTTCTATAGCTGCAAAATCAGGATCTTGATATATAATTTTAGCTTTAATAATTTGATGTAAAAAATTTACTGAAAGTTTAATGTTCTTAACTAGTAAATTTATGGTTAAGCCCGATAAATCTTTTGAGTATTCACTGGCAGATTTCCAGGGATCTTTTTTTCTTAATTTCATAACTATCCCAATTCAAATAAAAGGTTGATACTTTATTATTTATTTTAAATTATTATATATAAAGCATAAAATTAAATTCGTTATAACTTTGAGAAATAATTCATGTCAATTTGGGGAAGTTTACTAGGTGGTGTTATTGGTTTTTCTTTAGGTGGTCCTTTTGGAGCTTTACTAGGATCATTTTTAGGAGGAAAAATTTCAAATATTAGCTCATCAAATACATTTTCAAGTCAACAAAATTCACAACAAATTTTTGCTTTGTCATTAATAATTCTTTCTGCAAAACTAAGCAAGGCTGACGGAAGAGTTAGTAAAGAAGAATTAATTGCAGTAAAAGACAAACTCCAGATACCAGATAGTGAAATTGATCAGGTAGCTAAAATTTTTAATAAGGCAAAAGATGAAAGCACTGGGTACGAACCTTACGCTAAACAAATTTCTGAAATTTTCAAGGGTAATCAGAATGTTTTAGAAGAAGTCATTAATATTCTTTTTTACATTGCAGAGGCTGATGGTCATGTAAGCAATGAAGAAGAATCTATGATAGCTAACATTGCTTTTATTTTTGGCCTTAGTCAAAATCAATATGAAAGTATTAAAGAATCTAGAAAATCGTCAGACAAACTTAATCCTTATATAGTTCTAGAAAGTCAACCAACTGATGATTTGAAATCAATTAGGAAGAAATATATAAAGCTTTCTAAAGAGCACCATCCAGATCTTTTAATTAGCAAGGGTGTGCCTATTGAAGTCATAAATGAAAGTAAAAATAAAATGAGATCTATAAATGCTGCTTGGGATCAAATACAAAAATTGAAAAGTAACTAAATTCCAAATTAACTCATTTAACACCATTTAAATCAAATTCATTTTCAAAAAATTTTTTCATGTCATTTTTATACCAATCATTGTAATTCCATGGCCCTGACGAAATAAGATTGGCTTTAGGTAAATAGATTTGAGCATCCTCAATATTTTTGATCGTATTAATTTTAATAAATTGTCTAAAATAATTTTCACCTTCAAATCTATCCAATTTCATTAACTCATTGTACGTTAGATTTTTTGCTATTATTCCTTCAACAATATCTTTTTGGTTATTAGTATATTTTATCAAAGGATAGTGAGCACCTTTAACTTTAAACACTTTATATTTTTGTAAAATAGCAGTATCCATCATATTTTTTCTTAAATCTTTGCCAAGGACTGCTGTTCTTACTTCTGATGATCTTAATGTGCCATAAAAAAACACTGCATATTGAATATTATATTTCTTAAGTTCATCTTTAATTTTTTTTTCATAAGAAAAAC
>QBXO01000041.1 GCA_003284565.1 SAR116 cluster bacterium AG-321-K23 | reverse complement strand
TATTTATTCCATTATTTATTCCTCAAATTTCTTTTTTAATTGGATTACAAAGTTTTATGATATTTTTAAATTATAACAGTTTTTTAATATCTCTCATATTTGTTCAATTGTTTTATGTAATACCATATTGTTTTATTATACTTGCACCAGCTATGAGAGAAGTTAAATCTGATTATATAAAAGTAGCTTCCAGCTTAGGAAAAAATAGAATTGGAAGATTATTTAATGTTAAAATTCCGTTAGTTTTACCATCTCTTTTAACTTCATTTGCAATAGGAATGATAGTCTCTTTTTCTCTATATTTGCCAGTTTATTTTATAGGAGCTGGTAGAGTGACAACCTTGACAGTTGAGGCTTTAAACTTAGCATTGAGTGGTTCTAAACAAGATCTAGGAATAGCAACTTTTTTCCAAATATTTTTTCCTATCTTATTGTTAATCATAATTGCCTTTATTAATAGAAAAACGATAAAATGGAAATTTAATTTTAACTAGTTTACTTGATAAGCTAAACTAAATCTTTTATAGAATTTAAAAACAAAACTTAGGAGTACATTTTGTCTGATACATCAGCTTTTAAAGGTAAAAAAATTGCTGTCATGGTTGCGAGTGGTTTTAATGAAGAACAATTTTTAATAATACAGAAAACAATTTTAGCTGCTGAAGGTACTTATACTATAATTTCTAGAGATATTGGTACTACTAATGGTTGGGCATCAGAGAAATGGGGATTATCTTATCCTGTTGATCAATCAGTTTCTGAAACACTGGCTATAGATTTTGATGCCTTAGTTGTACCGGGTGGAGCAAATCAAATTGAAACTTTGAGTAACGACCTTCATGTAAGAAGAATTTTAAGAGCCTTTTTAAGGGAAAATGAGCCAGTTGCTTTGGCGGGTGTTTCTTCTATGTTATTAACAACTATAGATGCTGCTAAGGGCAGAAAAGTTGCAGCATCAGACGCCGATAGTGCCCTTTTGATTGCAGCTGGCGCAGAAATTGTTGATAAACCAACGGTAAGAGATAAAAATTTGATAAGTGCAACTAGTGGAGAGTCAGGTATTTCTGATCTTTTAGGCATGCTTGCGCAAGCTATCAAAGAAAATAATAAATAATAGAGGATATGAAATGGGACAAATAAATAAAATTAGTCCTTGTGTAGGAGTTTGCTCAATTGATCCTAAAAGTAAGTTATGTTTAGGATGTCTTCGATCAACTGATGAAATTGCTATTTGGTCACAGATAGATAATAAAAAAGCTTTAGAGATTATGAAAGAAGTCAAAAATAGGTCTCTTACGAAATTTAATTCTAATTTTTAGGAATTTTTAAATGCATAAATACAGAACACATAAATGTGACGAGTTAAGAATTGAAAACGTGAACGATCAGGTAAAGTTATCAGGCTGGGTTCATAGAAAAAGAGATCATGGACAATTAATATTTATAGATTTAAGAGACCATTATGGATTAACTCAGGTGGTTGTTGATACTTCAAACAAAAGTTTCTCTACATTTGAAACATTGCCTTTAGAAAGTGTAATAACTATTTCAGGAACAGTCGTGGAAAGGTCTGAGGAAACTATTAATGATAATTTACCAACAGGTAGAATTGAAATTAATTTGTCTGAATTAGAAATTATATCCCAATCAAAAGCATTACCCTTGCAAGTAAATTCAGATGAGGATTATGGTGAAGAAACCAGACTAAAATTTAGATATTTAGATTTAAGAAGAAATAGGCCTCATAACAATATTGTATTAAGATCTAATGTTATTCAAACAATTAGAAATAAAATGATAGAATTAGGATTTTTAGAATTTCAAACACCGATTTTAACTGCTTCTAGTCCAGAAGGTGCTAGAGATTTTTTAGTTCCTTCTAGACTCAACAAAGGGAAGTTTTATGCTTTGCCCCAAGCCCCTCAACAGTTTAAACAACTTATTATGGTTTCTGGTTTTGATAAATATTTTCAAATAGCGCCATGTTTCAGGGATGAAGATAGTAGAGCTGACAGATCGCCAGGTGAATTTTATCAGCTTGATTTAGAAATGTCTTACGTTGAACAAGAGGATGTTTTTCAGGCTGTAGAACCTGTAATTAGGGAAGTTTTTAAAAAATATTCAGACAAAAGCATTAATGTTAATTTCCCTAAAATTACTTATAAAGAGTCAATGTTAAAATATGGAAATGACAAACCTGATTTGAGATTTGAGCTTGAGATTCAAGATGTAACTAATTTTTTTAGAAATTCTGGTTTTACTATTTTTGCAAAATCAATCGAAAATGGAGCTGTCGTGAGAGCTATTCCTGGTCCACATTGTGGTTCACGTTCGGTTGCTGATAGAATGAATAGTTGGGCTCAAGGAGAAGGCGCGCCTGGAATGGGATATATAATCTTTAGTGAAAACACTGCAAAAGGACCTATTGCAAATGCATTAGGAATTGAAAAAGCTCTTGAGATTAGGACTTTATTTAATCTAAATAATGGTGATGCTTTGTTTTTTTCTTGTGCTTCAGAAAGTGATGCAGCCAATTTAGCGGGTAAAGCCAGAGTTAAAATTGCAACAGATAGAGAATTAATTGAAAAGAATACATTTAAGTTTTGTTGGATAGTGGATTACCCTATGTTTGAAAAAGACGAAAATACTGGAAAAATAGAATTTTCTCACAACCCTTTTTCTATGCCACAAGGTGGAATGGATGCATTATTGAATGAAAATCCATTAGATATTCTCGCATATCAATATGACTTAGTCTGTAATGGAATTGAACTTTCATCTGGTGCTATAAGAAATCATATTCCAGAAATAATGTATAAAGCTTTTGAAATTGCAGGTCATAAACCTGAAGTTGTTGATAATAAATTCCCAGCTATGATAAATGCATTTAAATTTGGGGCACCTCCTCATGGAGGTATAGCTCCAGGCATTGATCGTATTGTGATGTTATTAGCTGATGAGCCAAATATTAGAGAAGTTATTTTATTTCCAATGACTGGTAAAGCAGAAGATTTGATGATGAGCGCTCCAAACGAAATAAACGAACTTCAATTAAAAGAATTAGGTATTAAATTAGACAAAAAAAACAAACTTAATTAATTCTAATTATATTCAATCTATGCATTATAATTGTAAGAAATATGTATAAAATAACAGCTCCAGTTTGATGAAGAGCTCCTAAGTAAATTGGAACCATATTAATTAAGGTAAATATACCTAAGAAAAATTGGAAACATACTATTGCACTCATTAACAGGGAACAGTTTTTAACAATTTTATCACTGCTTTTTGTATAATTTCTATAACAATATATTAATATACAAATTGTAGTAAATAATGCTATGTGTCTGTGATGAAATTGAGCTGAGGCAGGGTTTTCAAATGGATCTAAAAATCCATTTTCACCATAATTTTCTGGGATAAAACTATATCCCATTAAAGGGTATTCGTTATACATTAAACCAGCATCCATTCCAGCAACAAATGCACCAGCTATTATTGTCGTAAATAAAAAACAAAAAATTAGAAAACTGAAGTCTAACTTAATTTTAGAATGACCATTCCTAAATTCTAATAGAGTCCAAATTAATAGAAATAATATCAATAACGCATTAGATAAATGAACAGCTAAACGATATTGTGACACTGTAGGATCATTTACAAGACCAGACTTTACCATCCACCAGCCTATGATTGCTTGTAAACTTCCTAAAAACAAAATAGATAATAATTTCAATAAAATCGAATTCGGAATTTTATTAAACAAATAAAAAATAATTAAGGGAATAATAAAAACGATTCCAATTAACCTTCCCCATAACCTATGAAAGTATTCCCAAAAAAATATCTTTTTGAACTCTGTAATGCTCATTCCTTGATTTTTAAAAATATACTCTGGCGAACTCATGTACAGTGAGAACACTCTCTTCCACTCCTCATCAGTAATGGGTGGTAAAAACCCCCAAATTGGTCTCCATTCAACCATTGACAAACCAGAATCTGTCAACCTAGTAATACCGCCAATTAGTATCATTAGAACTACCATTACAATAGTAGTATACAGCCATGTATTTATATATGTTTGATTTGAAATTGAGTTCATCTTAAATTGATATTTTATTTATATATATGTGATGTTTTATCTTAAAAGCAATATTTTAAATATATTTTTTATTTTATCTTGAAAGTTACTTACATGTGCATTATTTAAGCTTCATCAATAATGTATTTATTGTTTAACTTTAACATTTTTAATAAGGGAGAAAAGGCATGAAGTTTAGGCCACTTCACGACAGAGTTGTTGTTGAGCGTCTCGAAGCAGAGGAAAAAACAGCTAGTGGAATAATTATTCCAGATTCAGCACAAGAGAAGCCTATGCAAGGTAAGATTATTGCAGCGGGTTCCGGAGCACGTGACGAAACTGGAAAGATTCAACCTTTGGATGTCAAAGAAGGTGATGTTGTACTTTTTGGAAAATGGTCCGGTACAGAAGTTAAGCTTGATGGTAAAGATCTTTTGATCATGAAAGAAAGCGATATCATGGGAATAATGGGTTAATTATTCTCTTAACTAAATAATAATTACTTTATAATTTGAAAGGAAAAAAAAATGGCTGCTAAAGAAGTCAAATTTGGTGCTAATGCTAGAGCACAAATGATAGAAGGTGTTGATATACTGGCAGAAGCTGTAAAGGTTACACTCGGACCTAAAGGTAGGAATGTTGTTATTGATAAATCTTTTGGCGCACCAAGAATAACTAAAGATGGTGTTACTGTTGCTAAAGAAATCGAATTAAAAGAAAAATTTCAAAACATGGGCGCACAGATGGTTAGAGAAGTTGCATCAAAAGCTAATGATGTGGCTGGTGATGGTACAACTACTGCAACTGTGTTAGCACAAGCTATAGT
This sequence comes from SAR116 cluster bacterium AG-321-K23, assembly GCA_003284565.1. Lineage (GTDB taxonomy): Bacteria > Pseudomonadota > Alphaproteobacteria > Puniceispirillales > Marisalimonadaceae > Marisalimonas. The sequence goes on along the minus strand of QBXO01000041.1, from coordinate 5,322 downwards.
TAAAGAAGGCTCTAAGGCAGTAGCTGCGGGTTTAAATCCTATGGATCTAAAAAGAGGCATTGACTTAGCAATAGAAGCTGTAGTTGCTGATCTAGAAAAAAGAACAAGTAAGATTTCTACTAACGAAGAAGTTGCTCAAGCTGGCACCATATCAGCAAACGGTGAAACTGAGATTGGTGATATGATAGCCAAGGCTATGGATAAAGTTGGAAATGAAGGCGTTATAACAGTTGAAGAAGGTAAAACACTTGCAACTGAATTAGATGTTGTTGAAGGTATGCAATTTGACAGAGGATATTTATCGCCTTATTTCATTACCGATGCTGATAAAATGAAAGTAGTTATGGATGATCCATATATACTATTGTTTGAAAAGAAATTAGCTAACCTACAGGAAATGTTACCAATATTAGAAAAAGTTGTTCAGTCTGGCAAACCGCTTTTAATTATTGCTGAAGATGTTGAAGGTGAGGCACTAGCAACACTCGTAGTTAACAAGCTTCGTGGTGGTTTAAAAATAGCTGCAGTTAAAGCTCCAGGTTTTGGTGATAGAAGAAAGGCAATGTTAGAAGACATTGCAATCTTAACAAAAGGAGACATGATATCCGAAGATCTTGGTATCAAGTTGGATAATGTTACACTTGAAATGCTTGGAACCGCCAAACGTGTAGAAGTTACAAAAGAAGAAACTACAATTATTGATGGTGCAGGATCCAAGGATGACATTGCTGCTAGATGTAATCAAATAAGAGCCCAGATCGAAGAGACTACTTCTGATTATGATAAAGAAAAACTCCAAGAAAGATTAGCTAAGCTTGCTGGTGGAGTTGCTGTTATCAAAGTCGGAGGAGCTACCGAAGTTGAAGTTAAAGAGCGTAAGGATCGTGTAGATGATGCGATGCATGCTACAAGAGCCGCTGTTGAAGAAGGTATTGTGCCTGGTGGTGGAGTTGTTTTCGTGAAAGCAATTTCGGCATTAGATAAACTTAAAGTTGATAACTCAGACCAAAAAATGGGTGTTGATATTGTAAGAAGAGCTTTAAAAGCTCCTGCAAAACAAATAGCAGACAATGCTGGACAAGATGGCGCAGTAATAGTAGGTAAACTACTTGAATCAACTGACGCAAATTATGGCTTCAATGCTCAAACTAATGAATTTACAGACTTAGTTAAAGCTGGAGTTATAGATCCAACTAAAGTCGTAAGATCAGCCATACAAAATGCAGCATCTGTAGCAGGTCTGTTGATAACTACAGAAGCCATGGTTGCTGACAAGCCTGAACCACCAGCAGGTGGCGGCGGCGGCATGCCTGACATGGGCGGCATGGGCGGCATGGGTGGCATGGGTGGCATGGGAGGAATGCCAGGCATGATGTAATTCTGCTTTACTTTATTATTTTAACACCTCTAGCTTTATAAGTTAGAGGTGTTTTTTTTTGTTAATTATTTGATTATTTGTTGCTTACTCTGATTAACTCATATAGCAATAAAAAATATTATTTGAAATTAAGTTATGGAAAAATCAGAGATTAAAAAATTTGCAGAGAAATCCAATGGGTGGCCTTTTGTTGAAGCTAGAAATTTAAGGGATAGATTGGATAAAATTGAGTGTTCTGCTTCTAAGGATAATAATACCCCTGTTCTGTTCGAGACTGGATATGGACCCTCGGGACTTCCTCATATTGGAACATTTGGTGAAGTTGCGAGAACTAACATAGTGCGTAATGCGTTTGAAGTTTTAACTGGAAAAAATACAAAGTTAATATGCTTTTCAGACGACATGGATGGCTTTCGTAAAATTCCTGACAACGTACCTAATAAAGATTTACTTGAAAAATTTATAGATCATCCCCTAACTAGCGTTCCAGATCCTTTTGAAAAATTCAGTAGTTTTGGTAGTCATAATAATAATAAATTGCAGGAATTTTTAAACCACTTTAATTTTGAGTATGAATTTGTCTCAGCTACAGAGTGCTATAAAAGCGGAAAATTTGACGAGGCACTCAAAAAGATTTTATTAAATTACGAAAAAATAAAAAATGTAATTTTGCCTACTTTAGGCGAAGATCGCAAAAAAACTTACAGCCCATTTCTTCCAGTCTGCCCAAAATCTGGCAAAGTTTTACAAGTTAATATTACAACAATCGATACCAAAAATAACACTGTAAGTTATGTTGATGAAGATACTAAAGAAATAGTTACTGTTTCCATTCTGGGTGGATCCTGCAAGTTACAGTGGAAATGTGATTGGGCAATGCGTTGGTATGCTCTAGGTGTAGATTATGAGATGTCAGGCAAAGATTTATCTGAAAGCGTAATTTTATCTAGTAAAATATTGAAAACCCTTGGAGGAACACCTCCATCAGGTTTTTCGTACGAACTTTTTCTAGACAATAATGGTGAAAAGATTTCAAAATCCAAAGGTAATGGCTTATCAATAGAAGAGTGGTTAAGATATGGCTCATCTGAATCCCTAAGCCTGTTTATGTATACAAATCCTAAAAGAGCTAAGAGACTTTTTTTTGATGTCATACCAAAAACCACTGATGAATATTTTTCGTATTTGAAAAAGTATTTTGGACAGGATGTTAACGAAAAAATTGATAATCCAGTATGGCATTTACATAAAGGTTTACCAAAGCCAAATGCTCTGCCAGTTACATATACTTTATTGCTAAATTTAGTATCTGTATGTTATGCAAGTGATCCAGAAATAGTATGGGGATATGTCAAAACCTACTCACCTAATTCAAAAAGAACTAAAGAGTTAGATGATTTAATTGGTTTAGCTGTTAATTTTTACAAAGAAAAAATTGAACCTCAAAAGAAGTATAGGCTTCCTAATGAAAAGGAGAAAAAAGGCATCACTGAATTAATAAATACTCTATCAACATTAAATAATGAAACCTCTTCTGATGACATTCAATCAATGGTATTTGCAATTGGAAAAAAACTTGAATATGAAAATTTGCGTGAATGGTTTAAAGGTTTGTATGAAACCGTTCTGGGACAATCTGAGGGACCTAGAATGGGAAGTTTTATAAAACTCTATGGAATTGAATCAACTATTAAATTATTGGAAGATGTTATACTCGGCAAATTAGTTAAAGAACAGATAAAATGATTTGGAAATTTATTACTTTTTTTGTAAGAAAACTTGATCCCGAAATTGCTCATAAATTAACTATAAAATCTTTGAAACTTGGTTTGCATCCAAGATTAAAGCAAAGTGTAATTCAAATTAACATTGGTAATTTGATTTTCAAAAATTTACTTGGGGTTGCAGCTGGTTTCGATAAAAATGCAGAAGTAATAAACAAAATTCATTTTTTGAATTTTGGTTTCACTGAAGTTGGTACTATAACACCAGTGCCTCAATATGGTAATCCTAAACCAAGAATTTTTAGGTTAGAAAAAGACAAAGCTATAATAAATAGAAATGGTTTTAACAATTTAGGAATGTTAGAAGCAAAAAAAAAATTAGAGAATTATAGAAAAAGATACCCAGTTGGTAGTGATTTTCTCGTTGGAGTTAATATTGGCCCTAACAAAAATAGCCAAAATAGGTTTAACGATTATAAAGTGCTTGCCGAAAATTTGTCAGAGTTTGCTGACTATATTTCTATAAATGTTTCTTCCCCCAACACACCAAACTTAAGAGAGTTTCAAAAAAAAGAGAATTTAGAAAAAGTAATTAATTTTGTTAAAGATGGTATTGCAAGATCCAAAACTTTAAATAAAAAATTGCCAATTTTTTTGAAGATTGCTCCAGACATAAATGAACAAACATTGAGCACCATTATTAAAACAGCTCATTCCCAAAAAATTTTTGGGTTGATCATATCTAACACCACTGTGGATAGAGACAGAAATCTAAAATCAAAAAAAATTAATGAATTTGGAGGCTTGTCTGGAAAACCATTATTTAAAAAATCAACGGATATTTTATCACAAGCAAACAAATTAATTAAAAATAATAATTACAAATTATTTTTAATTGCAGCTGGCGGAGTGTCAGACAGTGAGACAGCATATGTAAAGATTTTGTGTGGTGCACATTTAGTCCAATTATACTCTTCTCTAACATTTGAAGGACCTTTAGTAGCAAATAAAATAATAAGTGGGTTATTGAATTTAATGAAAAGAGACAATGTAGAAAATGTTTTTGATATGGTAGGTATTATTAACAATCCTAAAGAGGCCATGAATATTGCAATTAACGGTTTTAAAAAAAACAAAAATTAGATTCTTTTGCCATTTAACTTGACCTTTTATGTCCCCTATAATATAAGTCACTTAGTTAATTTTGGGGTATATGATGTCTAGAATATGTGAAATTTCAGGTAAAAATGTTATGAGTGGCAATAATGTCAGTCATGCTAAAAACAAAACTAAAAGAAAATTTTTACCTAACCTACAAAATGTTAAATTTTTTTGCAAATCATTGGACAAATTTTTTAGCATGAAGGTATGTGTGAGAGCCTTAAGATCAGTTGAAAAAAACGGTGGTTTGGATGACTACCTATCTAAGACTAGTAACAGAGTTTTAGCGCCTCAAGCTATTTCAATTAAAAAAGAAATCCAAAAAAATTTAAAAAAAGAGGTTATTGCCTCCTAAAATCATTCTTCATTGAATAAGTCAGCTAACTGTTCAGTTACAGCCCCACCTAGTTGCTCAGCATCAGTTAGAGTTACTGCTTTATCATAATAACGGGTAACATCGTGACCAATTCCAATGGCGACTAACTCTATTGGTGATTTATTTTCTATAAATGAGATTACCTGCTTAAGATGAAGCTCTAAATAGTTACCACTATTAGAAGAAAGAGTAGTATCATCAACGGGTGCACCATCGCTAATGACCATAAGAATTTTTCTGTCCTCCGCTCTACCTAATAGTCTTTCATGTGCCCAGATTAATGCCTCACCATCTATATTTTCTTTTAAAATTCCTTCTCTGAGCATTAATCCAAGTGAATTTTTAGCTCTTCTCCATGGTGCATCTGCTGGTTTATAAATAATGTGTCTTAAGTCATTTAATCTACCAGGATAAGCTGGTTTACCCTCATTTATCCATTGTTCCCTTGATTGACCACCTTTCCAAGCTTTTGTTGTAAAACCCAAGATTTCAACTTTGACGCCACACCTTTCGAGGGTTCTAGCCATAATGTCAGCACAAATTGCAGCAATAGTAATAGGCCTTCCTCTCATAGATCCAGAATTGTCTATAAGCAAGGTGACAATAGTATCTCTAAATTTCATATCTTTTTCTTGCTTATAAGAAAGTGGAAATAATGGTTGAGTAATTACTCTAGCTAATTT
>QBXO01000040.1 GCA_003284565.1 SAR116 cluster bacterium AG-321-K23 | reverse complement strand
TAAACCTAAAAAACCGAAATCTTTTAAAATTCTAGCATGTAAAAAATATTGATTAATAGCGGTTAATTCATTTTTTAATATTATATTTAACTGCTCAATTACCTCTTTATCACCTTTCATTTGATACTCCTTTTTTTAGATCGTATATCAAAAAAAAATGTTTAAGTCATTGTTTTTATTAATTATTTTTAATAATGATAATGCCTTTTAATATTAAAAAGGTTATTAAAATGATAATGTGTATTAATTAGAACTTGACAATGAGAACCATTATCATTATTAAAAAATATGTGGATGCTCTGAAGCTATATCTCCCAAGATTTCTTAAGTACATCCACATCATCTTTTAGTTCAAAATATAAATATTTCCCCAAAAATTCTACAATAAATTTTTTCATTATTAATATTGTGTAATCACGTTGCAGTAAGTATCGTAATATAAACAATTAATAGAGATTTTGATGAATGATAGTTATTTTCATATAGCAACAATACCTGGGGATGGAATCGGGAAAGATATTATAAATTCAGCTATTTCAATAGTTAACTTGTCTTCTGAAATAATTGGTGGTTTTAAATGCGAATGGGAGTCAATAAAAGCGGGAGCTGAATATTATTCCTTAACTGGCAGGGATGTAGAACCTGGGGGGGAGAAAAAAATAGAGGAGCTCGATAGCATTTTTTTAGGTGCTATAGGTTTACCAACTATTCGCTACAAAGATGGAACTGAAATATGCCCTCACCTTAGATTTAGAGAAGTGTTTGGTTTGTACGCTGGTGTGAGACCTGTAAAAGCATATAAAAACATACCAAATAGACTAAGTAATGAGTTATCAAGTAAAATAGATTTAGTTATTTTAAGGGAATCAACTGAAGGATTGTTCTACACAGCAGCAGTTCATGATAGATGTCCTGTTGAAAATGATGAAGAAGTTCAAGATATTATGAGAATAACTAGAGCAAATACTGAAAAATTACATGATTATGCATTCAAATTAGCCGGTCAAAGAAAGAAAAAAGGAAAATTAGGGAAAGTTACTTGCGTCGATAAAGCTAATGTATTTAAATCGCAAGCGTTTTTCAGAAAAATATTTGATGAAAGAAAAGTTCAATTCAAAGATATAAAAGCTGATCATTGCTATGTTGATGCAATGGCACTTAACTTAGTTAGAACCCCGTGGGAATATGATGTAATGGTTATGGAAAATATGTTTGGTGATATATTATCTGACTTAGGAGGAGGTTTGATAGGAGGCATGGGGATGGCATCTTGTGCTGAAATAGGAGACAATTATGGATTGTTTCAACCTGCCCATGGAAGTGCTCCTGATATACTTGGACAGGATAAAGCTAATCCGCTAGCTACTATTTTAAGTGCATCACTGATGCTTGAGTACTTATCTGACAAAAAAAATTGTAAAAGTACTTCCTCAGGTTCCACACTAATAGAGGCTGCAATTGAAATTGGTTTTGAAAGAAATGAATTAAGACCAATGGAGTTCGGCGGAGATATGGGAACAAAAGCAATAACTGAAAGTTTAGGTAGTTTATTAAAGGATAATGAAATTCAAAAGCAAATATTATCTTAAAAGGAGATAAACAAATTAATGTTTGTAATAACAGTTAAATTCGTAATTCATGAAAAAGATATAGATAAATTTAAAACTAGAATTTTACAACAAGCAAGAGACTCTCTTGAACTTGAAAAAGATTGTCATGAGTTTGATGTATGTCATGATCCGAATGACCAAAATGTAGTTTTTTTATATGAGACATATACTGATAAAGATGCTTTTAATACTCACCTTCATAGCGATCATTATTTAGCTTTTAATGAAGAGGTTACACCTTGGGTTAAAGAAAAAATTGTTACACAACTGGAAAAACAAAAACTTTAAGGTAGATTTTATATGATACTTGGAATTATAGGAGACGACTTTACAGGTTCATCAGACATAGCAAACAATCTAAAAAAATCTGGAATGCAAGTTTCTATGTATGCAGGCGTTCCGCCCCTTAATAACAAAGCTTCATTGACCAATGCTGATGCTGCTGTAATCGCACTAAAAATAAGAACAATCCCAATATGTGATGCTGTGTCAGAAAGTTTAAAAGCTTTGGAATGGTTAAAAAATGCTGGCTGCAGTCAATTCATATTTAAATATTGTTCTACATTTGATTCAACAAAAGAAGGAAATATAGGACCGGTTACTGATGCTATCATGGAGGATTTAAATGTTGATTTCACCATAGCTTGTCCATCTTTTCCTGATGCAGGAAGAACAGTCTTTTATGGACATATGTTTGTAAATGGAAAACCCTTAAACGAATCAGGAATGGAAAAACATCCTCTAACTCCCATGATTGACCATAACTTGGTTAGATGGTTAGACTTTCAAACTAAACACAATGTGGGATTAATAGACTATGACACAATAAATAACGGTGTTAAAAGTGTTGAAGATAAAGTTAATAATTTAAAAATTAAAGGTTATAAATACGCAATAGTAGATACAATTAACAATAGCAATTTTGACACGATTTGTAATGGGGTAAAAGATTTACGATTTTTAACTGGTGGATCAGGAATAGCTTTAGGCTTACCGAAATTTTATAAAAAAGAAGGTTTACTGTCGGATGAAGAATTTCAAATCCCTGAAAATAGTACTAATGCAGTAATTTTATCAGGCTCTTGTTCATCTGCCACTTTGAATCAAATAGAGGTTTATAAAAAGGAAAATCCATCATATTTTATTTCTGCTGATGAAGTAATGAATAACGAAGATTTAATAGATGATGTTGTAAAATGGATTAAGAATAATGAAACCTTAACACCCTTAATTTATTCATCTGCAGACCAAAAAATTGTTAAAGAAAAACAAACTCAGTATGGACAAGAAATATTAGCGAATAAGATTGAAAGTTTTTTTGAGAAACTATCGAATAAACTTTTAAATCATACTTTTGGTATTTTTATATCAGCTGGCGGAGAAACATCAGGTGCAGTAGTTAATGGATTAGGGATTCAAGAATTCAAAATTGGACAAGAAATTTCTCACGGAGTTCCTGCTCTTTGGTCACCAAATTCAAATTGTAACAAACCTGTTTCACTTACTTTAAAATCAGGAAATTTTGGCCAAATAGATTTTTTTAAAAGAGCTTTAAAAATTCTTAGAGCAAAGACTTAAATTTTTGAAAATTTCTTGAGTGCCTCTCTAAAAGTGAGGCCATTTTCCATCTCTTCCATAGCTTTTTTATCGTCCGCAGTAAACTTTTCAGCTGCCTCAGTTATTTTTTCTACATGTTCAGTTGGCAAACACAAAACTCCAGTTCCATCTCCTACAATTATATCTCCTTGCCTGACCCTTACGCCAGCACAAATGATTGGCTCATTGATTGAAAGAACTTTTATTCGAGTTTTACCAGGTGTTGGGACCATGTGTTTTGAAAAAGTAGGAAAAGAAAATTCTACTATTTCTTCTCTATCCCTTACTCCACCATCAACTACCAATCCTTCGATACCCTTTAATTTTGCAGAGTAAGAGGCCATTCCACCCCAGGTAGATACTTGTGCTCCGTTATTTGCAACAACTATAACATCACCTGGACTTGCAGCATCAATCATATGTCCAACTTTGAATTCTTCTGTAGAAAAACTTCCATATGGACCTGTGACCTCATGCACAGTCACTGCCCTTCCAACTATTTTCATACCCTTACCTGCAGGATGTAAATTATTCATCACACCATTGAACCCAATATCATCAAGTGCATTTGCTAATGTTGGAGTTGCTATATTTCTTAATCTTTGAAAGATTTTTTCATCAATAGACATTTGTACCTCCTTAATCGTAAAAAGATTAAATTATGAAATCCTTAATATCAATAATTAAACATACTTATATTCTATTTATTCTGTTGACGTTTATCTTATATTATTTAGTTTAATTGTATTAACAAACTGTGAAGAAGTATTAATGTCAAAATTCAATTTCCCCTTTATAAAAGAAACAAACGAACTCTTAAATCTAAGAAAACAAGTAAGAGGATTTATTATATCTTCTCTTAATAATAATGAATTCACACCCTCACCTGACGCTTGGGTTTTTTCAGCAGATCCAAACTTTAGTAAAAAACTTGGTTCTAAAGGCTGGCTTGGAATGTCCTTTCCAAAAGAGTATGGTGGACATGAAAGAACAGCATTAGAAAGATATGTAGTAACGGAAGAACTCTTATCTTCAGGAGCTCCAGTAGCAGCTCATTGGATAGCTGACAGACAAAGTGGAAGTCAAATATTAAGATATGGAAATGAAAAGCAAAAGTTATCTATTATTCCTAGAATAACTGCTGGTGAATGTTTTTTTGCTATTGGAATGAGTGAGCCTGACTCAGGATCGGATTTAGCCTCGGTTAAAACAAAAGCAACGAAAACTAAAAATGGGTGGAAACTAGATGGTAGAAAAATATGGTCTACTGGCGCTCATTTAGCACATTATATGATTGTTCTAGCTAGAACTAGTCCAGCATCTGATAAAAACAGGCATGAAGGTCTTTCTCAATTTCTTGTTGATTTGTCTCTTCCAAACGTAAAGATTACTGGCATTCCCGACATGACTGGTCAAAAACATTTTAATGAAACTTTGTTTGATAATGTTGAATTGTCAGATGACACGCTTTTAGGTGAAGAAGGTAAAGGCTGGAAACAAGTTGTTGGTGAACTTGCCCTAGAAAGATCTGGACCTGAAAGATTTCTTTCTCATTTCACATTACTAGATAGTTTTATTAATGAATTCAGAAATTCACTCCTTTATTCTGGTTCAAAGATAGTTGGTAAATTAATATCTGAAATACAAACATTAAGAAGAATGAGTTTTTCAGTTGCCTCAATGCTTCAAAATGGTGAATCTCCTGAAACACAAGCAGCATTTGTAAAAGAATTAGGTAACAAGTTTGAAAAGATGATGATAGAAACATTAAGAGAATTCTCAAATATTATTCCTCTTTATGAATGGCCAAATCAATTACAAAATCTGTTTGAAGATGCAACGTTAAGAATTCCATCAAACTCTCTTAGAGGAGGTACAACTGAAATCATGAAAGGTATAATTGCTAGACAGTTAGGCCTAAGATGATTGAAGAATTAGAAATAATTTTAGAAACTGCATCTAAAATATTACAAAAACACGTAAATCATGGTTTAAGACAAAACATAATTTCTGAAAATACTGATATATTAAATTTATGGAACGATATTGAACAAAATGGACTTCCAAAAATATCAGTTAAAGAAAAGTTTGGTGGTTATGAAATACCTTTTTTTTCAATTTTACCTTTGATTAAAATTATTAATAATTATGGAACTCCTTTACCCTTATCTGAAACAATTTTATCTAATTATATATTATCTGAATCAGATATAAATCCACCAAATGGCGTAGTGACTTTTGCTACTGATACCAAAAATATAAAAATTGAAAAAAATATAATTTCAGGAGATATTTTATCAGTTCCATACCTTAATCTATCTAAAAATTTATTGATTATACATGAATTCAAAAATGTTAAACAAGCTATTTTGATCGATGAAATTAATGGAGAAATCATACTTAAAAAAAACTTCTTAGCTGAACCAAGGTACGATATCAAGGTAACGAATTTAAATATTGCTGAAATTAAACCTGTTAAAAATAATATTGACTTCAATTTTTTAGGCGCAATTCTTAGATCTACTCAAATGATCGGTGCAATGGAAAAAGTTCTTGATTTATCAATAAATTATTGTTCAGAAAGAAAACAGTTTGGCAGAGCTTTGTCTAAGTTTCAAGCTATACAACACCAGATTGCAGATATGGCAGTTGAATTATCAGCATCATCTGCAGCTCTATCTGCAATTACAGATCTTGATTTACGTGACAAAAATTACAACGATATCGCAATATCAAAAATTAGAGCTGGCGCTGCGGCTGGGAAATTAATAGCTATTTCTCATCAGGTTCATGGAGCAATTGGATTTACAAAGGAATATGAATTATCTTATTTTACAAAAAATCTAAATAGTTGGAGAAATGATTTTGGAAATGAGGCTTTTTGGGAGGATTTTTTAGGCAAAAGATTTCTTGAAAATAACAATAAAAACTTGTGGGAATATTTAACTTAATTTCAAAAAAGCTTGAGGTGAAATATGTCAAAATCTGTTTTATATGAACAAGATGATAGAATTGTCAAAATTACACTTAATAGACCTGATACGAGAAATGCTCTTTCAGGTGACATTATAGAAGGCTTAGTAGAACATTTACAAAAAGCAGATAAAGACAAAAATGTTGGGTGTGTTATTTTGACCGGTGCTGGAAAAAGTTTTTCTTCTGGTGGTAATCTTCAAGAAATTAAAGATATGACTACAAAAGATAAAATGACTCAAGTACAACTTGAAGATTGGTACAGATTCGGTATTCAAAAAATCCCTTTAACTATGAATTCCATAGATGTACCAGTTGTAGCCGCAGTTAACGGTCATGCTATAGGTGCAGGCAATGATCTTTGTACAATGTGTGATATTAGAATTGCTGGCGAGGATGCAAAATTTTCTGAAAGTTTTCTTAGGATAGGAATTATACCAGGAGATGGAGGATCTTGGTTCTTACCAAAAATAATTGGTTTGGCTAGAGCTAATGAAATGATCCTAACTTGTGATGTTTTAGATGCTAATAAAGCTCTAGATTGGGGTCTTGTTTCAAAAGTAGTTTCCAACGAAAATTTGATGATAGAGGCTCAACAATTAGCTAACAAAATTGCTGCCCAACCTCCAGAAGCATCCAGAAGAGCCAAACGTTTACTAAGAATGTCACAAAATGTTCCTTTGCAAGATGCTTTAGAAATGGCAGCTAGCCAACAAAGCATGTTACAACAACTTGACGATCATAGAGAAGCAATAGACGCGCTATTAGAAAAGAGAAAACCTAATTATAAAAACTCATAATTTAGTTGAAAATTAGTATTTAAGGTCATCAATAAATATTTCAGCGTAGTCTTTCTAAAATTGATACGTAATTTGCAACAGAAGCGCCACCCATATTAAATATCCCTGCTAAATTTGCTTTATTGATTTGCATATCTCCAGCTTCTCCAGTCAATTGCATTGCTGACATAACATGTTGAGATACTCCAGTTGCACCAACAGGGTGCCCTTTTGATTTTAGTCCCCCAGAAGGGTTTATAGGTAATTTACCAATTTTCTGAACCCAGCCCTCTTCAATAGCTTTATAACCCTCACCTATTTTAGTTAAGCCCATTGCTTCATATTCAATAAGTTCAGCGATAGTAAAACAGTCGTGGGTTTCAACAAAAGATAAATCGTCTAAAGTTATTTTAGCATCTGTAAGTGCATGATGCCAAGCCTGACGCGCACCTTCAAATTCAGTTTTTTCTCTCTTACTAAGTGGAAGAATGTCATTAATGTGCCTTCTTGCTCTAAATGCAATGGCCCTTTTTGCAGAAAGTGACAAATCAAAGTCTTGTATTATTAGCGCTGCCGCCCCATCAGATACCATAGAACAATCAGTTCTTCTCAGAGGTTCGGCAACATAAGGATTCTTTTCTGAAATAGAATTACAAAATTCAAAGCTAAGGTTTTTTTGCATATGTGCTAATGGATTTGAACATCCATTTTCATGATTTTTTGCAGCAATTTTTGCTAATATATCCGACTTGTCACCATATTTTTGAAAATAAGATTTAGCAATAGTAGCAAAAACTCCAGTGAACCCACCTTTTGTACTACCTTCTTCAGGTCTATAACTTGCACCAAGTAAAATATCGCCAACTTTTTCAGAAGATACATCCGTCATTTTTTCCACACCAACAACCAGAGCAGTTTTAGCTTTTTTTGCTTCAATTGCATTCATTGCAGTGTGTATAGCAGCAGAACCAGTAGCACATGCATTTTCGACTCTCATCGCAGGTACATGTCTTAAATCAGATTGTGAGACTGCAGGTAGTGCACCATGAAAATCTTGTTTTTGAAATCCATTGTTAAATGTTCCAACAAAAATAGCGTCTATTTCTTTAGCTGATATTTCTGCATGATCGATTGCTTTTTGAACAACATCTGCAATCATATCTTCAGAAGTTTGGTTTGAATTAACTCCGAATTTACTGTGAGCCCACCCAGTTATACAGCCTGACATTGCAACCTCCAAAATTTATATTTTAGTTACAAATTTTCATAAGTAAATTTAAAGTTTCTTTTGGATGAGTTAGCATGGCATCGTGCCCTGCATTTAGCTCAAAAATTGGCCATTTCATTTTACTCACAACCTTTCTTGAACTCTCAAGACTTTTGTAAACGGGTTTCGTACAAAAAATGTAGGACAGAGGGATCCCGTTACCAATCTCATTTTTAAGAATAAGTTTTGATTGAAATGTACTTAGAGGATGTGGTGTCAGTTTTTCTTCTAGTAATAATGACTTTTTTATATCGAAAACACCGAATACATCTGCGCTAGGAGCTGGTATTGATATGTCATTTCCAAATTTTTTTGCTAATTCAATTCTTTGTTCAACAGTTTCCTTTGGAGAAATATCAAAAGGTTTTTGGCCATCTATTAAAATCATGGCATCAAAATAAATTAATTTTTTTATTCTATCTTTTAATCTGTCTGCAACACCACTTATCACACTTCCAGCGAAGCTATGACCAACTAGTATTATGTTATTAAGATTTTCAAAAACAATATGATTAACAACATCTTCAATAAAAGTTTCAATTGTAATTTTTGATGATAATAAATGTTTTTTTTCACCTAAACCCGTTAAAGTTGGAGTTGAAACACTATACCGATGATATCTCAAGATTTCAGATATTTCATTCCAAACCCATCCTCCATGCCAAGCCCCATGAATTAGTAAGAAATGAGGTTTATTATTTTTCATATCTATCTCTTTGCTTTAATAATAAGATGATTATATCTATCGAATAAAGTATAACGATTAAAAATTCAATTATAAGAACAAAAGTTTATATAATGACAAATTTAAATGTAGCTATTTTCGGATGCTCTGGTGCAATTGGAAAGGCACTTTGCATTGAATACATTAAAAAACAAAATATTGATAATATCATTGCGTACTCAAGATCAGGTGAAAAATTTGAAAATGATCTTATAAAGTCTATAAAGATTGATTATTGCAATGAAGAAAGCCTATCTGATGCAGCTTCATCTCTACAATTTAAATTAGACATAATTATAGTCGCAATTGGTGCATTAGAAAACCCAGAGAAATCAATTAAGGATTTGTCTGCTCAAAAATTTTTAGATATGTTTAATGCAAATACAATACCTACTGCATTAATTGCTAAATATTTTTTACCTTGCTTATATAGGGATAAAACAACAAAATTTGCATCAATTTCTGCGCGTGTAGGAAGTATTGAAGACAATGTACTTGGTGGCTGGTATTCATATAGAGCTTCGAAATCTGCATTAAACATGATTTTAAAAGGACTATCTATCGAACAAAAAAGATCTAATAAAAACAGTATTATTTTTGGCCTTCACCCAGGCACAGTGGATTCAAAATTATCTAGACCTTTCCAGAAAAAAAACAAGGAATATTTCTCTCCTGAGTTTTCAGCTAACAAATTGATTAACGTTATTGATACTAAAACAACTGATGATAACGGCAAAATATTTGCTTGGGATAATAAATCAATTCCATATTAAGAATTTTGTTTATATTCTGGTATATTATAATTAGTAAGATGTTTCTGCCAGAATTCCTGGGTGAAATTAGCACCTAATCTCATAAAAATATAAACAATACAAAGTGTTAATATAGCCCGGAGAAATAAAGTTATTATTATATTTGCTCCAATAAGTGATACTACCGCGGTATCTTCTATAATACTATGAAGCATTCCCACCAATACTAATACACCAAAAACGTCTTTGTAGTGAAGTTTTCCAGTTTTAACTTCTTTAATTAGAAGCCCAGCTCCAAATCCAATTCCTAATGTAACTCCTACAACAGCTATTGTAGATGCCTTCTCACCAACACCTAAGAAATTTAAAAATGGTTTAAGAGCTTTTTCGATTAGTTTTTCAACACCTATATATTTTAAAAAATCTAAAATAATGACTAATGCAACAATTATGATGAAGATCATTCCAAGGCCTTTTAATTGAGATATCCCCCAACTTAAAAGATAAGGTGCACTCTCAAGGCTTGGTAGTAAAATAGTGGCGGGATAATTCATATATCCTGTTAATTCGAAAAATAAATTCAAAAAATAACATGATAATATTCCTAAACCTAATCTAATAAATATCATTGCCCGAGCTCTAACGCCAGCTTTTCGGCAAATAATAACTTCTATTGGTAAAGAATGTGTAAATAAGATAAGAAGCCCTAGAACACTTGCTTGAGCGGCAGTAAATGGCATATCGGCAGGAAGCCCTGAGAAAACTATAAGACCAGCATAAGGACTAGTTAACATTGATGTAGTAAAAACTAATGAAATTGCTTCTGGCAAGCCTAGTAAGAACATTAAAGGAGCAAACATCTTGTTTAAAATTTCAACAAAACCTATTTCATCAAGTATTTTTACAACTATCAAAGTAGGGATCATTATGATGAATAGCTCATAAGTGATTTCAAAACTTGATTTTGTAAGTTCTTTTATTTTATTCATCTAAAACTCTAAAGTTAACTATAAATAAATTTATCTTTTTGGAAGTAAACTTTCCACATAATAAATGTGACTATAAGTAGATTTGTAAAATTCCAAAAAATTCCATTAACAAATGCTAGTTTGTAAGATTGTGTAAGATCAAATATTTCACCAGACATCCAACCACCTAATCCCATTCCCACAATCGTCGCCATTATTACTAGGCCTACTCTTTCTCCAACCTCTTCAATTGGAAGATATTTCCTAACTATCATTGCATATGCGGGTACAATCCCACCTTGAGATAAACCAAACATTAAAGACACAATGAACAGTGACAATTGACTATCAAATGGTAAGAAAAACACTAAAGACAACATTTGTAATAATGATCCAATGAAAATGGTATATATTGGGCCAATTTTATCAGATAAAAATCCAAAACCAATTCTACTTACCATACCAGACAAGAGCATTACAGATAAAATTTGAGCTCCAACAGTTAGACCAAAGCCTCTCTCGACACATAAAGCAACAATATGAACTTGAGGCATTGCCATGGCAAGACAACAACCAATACCAGCTAATACAAGCAAAGTTTGC
>QBXO01000039.1 GCA_003284565.1 SAR116 cluster bacterium AG-321-K23 | reverse complement strand
AAGTAGAACTGTAGATATTGGGAAAATAATGGCCACAAGTGGTTATGATTGGCTGTTTATTGATATGGAACATAATAGTATGGATATTGATATTGCCTCTCAAATTTCAGTTGCTGCTCAAGATGCAGGTATAACTCCGATTGTAAGAGTCCCAGATTTTGCTCATCATCACGCTACAAGAGTTCTTGATTGTGGGGCAATGGGAGTCGTTTTTCCCCACGTTGAAAATGCAGACATAGCTAAAAAACTAGTTTCATATTGTCTTTATCCACCTAAAGGACATAGATCTATGACAGGAGTTTTACCTCAATTAGATTTTAAACAACATGCTATAGCACAAGTAGCAAGTACTATTAATGAAAATATGTTAATAGTAATAATGTTAGAAAGTCCACAGGCTATTGAAAATGTTGATAGCATAGCTGCAATTGATGGTGTTGATGTAATATTAATTGGTACCAATGATTTATGCATGGAGATGGGTGTTCCAGGTGATTACTCTAATCCAAAAGTGAAAGATGCTTATAGAAAAGTGATAGAGGCGTGTAAAAAATACGGAAAAACCCCAGGTATGGGAGGTGTTTATAATGAAGAGCTTATGTCTGAATATATTAAAATGGGAATGAAGTTCATATTGTCTGGATCTGATCTTTCATTTATGATGCAATCAGCAACTCAAAGATCCAATAAATTAAGATCTTTTCTTAAATAAAAAAATAGCATTTTTGGAGCTAAAAATGAATAAAGTCCCTTTATTTTCTTCTTTGAACATAAAATCTATAACTTTGAGAAATAGGATAGTGTTATCTCCCATGTGTCAATATAAAGCTAAAGATGGCATGATAAGTGACTGGCATTTGCAGCATTACTCAAGATTTGCTTTTTCTGGATTAGGAGCTGCCTTTATTGAAGCAACAGGCGTTTCTCCTGAAGGTAGAATTGGTCATGGATGTACTGGAATTTGGAGCGATGATCATATAGAGGGTCTATCGAAAATTGCTAAAACTTTTAAAGAATATAATTGTGTTAGTGGAATTCAACTTGCTCATGCTGGAAGAAAAGCTAGTTTTTTGAGGCCATGGGATGGGGCTTCTCCAATAACTAAAGACGAAAAAGTAGAACCTGCATGGCAAACTATCGGTCCTAGCGCTATTCCAATTAATGAAAATTCACCAGTGCCTAAGGAGATGTCATTGGAAGATATAAATCATGTCAAACAAGCTTTTAAGACAGCTGCTCAAAGAGCAGATAAGGCTGGTTTTGACATAATTGAGATTCATGGAGCTCATGGTTATTTATTGCATTCTTTTTTCTCTCCAATATCTAACAAGAGAAGTGACCAATATGGAGGATCTTTTGAAAACAGAATACGATTTGCAAAAGAAACAATCGCAGATATTAAGTCAGTTTGGCCTGAGAGCAAACCAATTTTTTATAGATTATCATCCATTGATGCACCAGGTGAGGGAGCTACCTTAGAAGACAATGTTTCATTAGCAAAAGTATTAAAACAAGCTGGTGTAGATGTAATAGATTGTTCTTCAGGAGGTATTACAGGATCACCAGTCCTTACAAAATCAAAAATTATTCCAGGGTTCCAAGTTCCGTACTCTGAAAAAATTAAGAAGGATGCCGATATAAGCACCATGGCTGTTGGTGCTATTATTGATGGTGAACAAGCTAATAATATTATTGCAAATAATAGAGCTGATTTAGTCGCGATGGGTAGAGAGTTGCTTGCAGATACACAATGGGTTTACAAAGCTGCTACGCATTTTAATTTAGAAAATGCAAAGGATTATCTTCCAGATAGTTATTCTTTTTATCTAACTAGAAGAGACGAATTCTTAGATAGAACAGCAAAACCTGCGTAAGTATCTACTTAAATTTTCAAATCATAAAAATCTACTGGTTTAAGCAACTTGTTTTCTTGGGACTCTAATGCTCCTAGTTTTGCACTTTCTTGAGTGTAATTGATCCAATCTGGGTCAGACCACATAGCTGCTCTTTTCTTTTCTCTGTCGTCAGCATTTTTATATATCCATATATGAGTATATTCATTTGGATTGCCAGTTTCAGTGGTTGCAAAAAGAAGAGGCTGTCCTAAATGCTTTGATTGTGCTGGTTTACCTTTTTCACTATAAAGTTTAAGGTGTGTATTGATTGTACCTGGTTTGCATCTATAGGTTCTTACATCCAAAAGCATAAATTTGTCCTTCAAAAATTAAAATAAATAAACAATTAACATTTTTTATATATAATTTTAAAGGATAATTAAACTTTATAATTTTGGGGAAATGAATTGACCAGTGGTGAGACAATTAACACAGTTGAAAAATTAACTATTGATGCCTCAAGAGTTAATAGGTATTTAAGTTATCCAAGGAAAGTGCCTATTTGGAAACTAAAATTTTCTTTGCCTGAAGAGTGTGTTCTTTTTAGAGATGAAGAGAATTCTGATATTGCAATAGAAATAGAAAACATGAGAGGCTTTGCAATAGTACCAGCTTTGTCTGAAAATGAGTCTTTGGGAAGGTTAAAAGGATTAATTCCTCAAATAGAATTAGAAGATAAAATCATAAGATTATGAAAAAAATTTATGTCGACGCTGATGCATGTCCAGTTAAAGATGAAATAATCAAAGTTGCTACACGCCATAAAATTGAAGTTTTTATGGTTTGTAATGGTGGTATAAGGCCGTTTAGAAATAATCTTATAAATTTAATTATAGTATCAGAAGGATCAGATGAAGCAGATAAATGGATCTTTAAAAATATTAAAACTGAAGACATTGTTGTTACTTCTGACATCCCTTTGGCTTCAAAATGTGTTGATAAAGGTGCTTCAGTCTTAAAACACGATGGCTTTATCTTAAACGCAATGAATATAGGAAATGTGTTAGCTACAAGGGACTTAATGTCTGACTTAAGGTCATCAGATCCTTTTATGCAAGGGAAAAGTAAAAACTTCACAAAAGCAGATAAAGGTAAGTTTCTAAATTCTTTAGAGGTTTTATTAATAAATTAAATTAATTTTGTTTGCTATATTTAAGATTTTAGAATATGGGTATATTTATCTAAGCCTAAGAAGGCAGTCAGTAAGTCTGACTAATACGATCGACTTCCTTGCTCATGTAATGTTCAATCTAGTCAAGCGTGTTTTGATTGAACAATAAGCTTAATATTTAAGCTAAGAATAAGGAGTTAAGTATGCCAAATGGTACAGTTAAATGGTTTAATGCAAATAAGGGTTATGGTTTTATAGAACCTGAGGGTGGCGCAAAAGATGTTTTTGTCCATATTTCTGCTGTAGAGGCTGCAGGTATGAATACATTGAACGATGGTGCAAAAATCAGTTTTGAATTGGAAACTGGTAAAAATGGCAAGGAAGCAGCAGTCAATATTCAACCATTATAATTAATGTTTTTGTTTTTATAAAAAGGGCCTTTGGCCCTTTTTTTGTACGATTTTTCAAAGTTTCTTTTAATTTCATTAGTTTTAATTATTATTATTAAAAAATATTTATGGGGAAAATATGAAAACTTTAAAAATAACAAAACCAACAATGGAAAAAAGAGTTTCCAGATTTGATGAATTAAAGCCACTACCTATTCAAATTGATAAAGATATTCCTCAAGCAGGTAAAGATATTGTTTATGCAAGAGAATTACTTTCTGTAATCGGGCTTGATCCTTCAGAAGGTAAAACTCCTATAAACTCAGGTGCACCTATTGTTGGAGCTGGAGGAATTACGATGACTTTAGCTAAATGTCCTGTTGGTCAAGGCCCGGGTCTTCATAATCATCTAGCAACTTTTGAGACTTTTACAGTGTTAGAGGGACAGTTTCTTATTAAGTGGAATGATGATGGATCAGAAGAGTTAGTTTTAAAAAAACATGATACAATCTCTATACCACCTGGTGTATGTAGATCTTTTACAAATATTGGGAAAGAAGAAGGCCTTTTACAAGTAATTATTTCAGGAGGTGTACATGATATGAATGATATTTCATTTACTCCCTTTGCAGCTAGTCAAATGGAAAAAATAGAACCAAATTTGTCAAAAAAATTTGAGGATGTTGGGTTTAAATTTAACGCTGGGATTTAGTTATACTATCCAAACATACTTGCTAAAGGTACTGTTACTATAGAAAATAATGTTGTGATCATCAATGCTCTAGTAATTGCATTGGGATTTACACCGTATTGGGTAGAGAAAATTAATGCCATTAATCCTACAGGTGCAGATGCAACCATGATGGTTGTCTCAGCTAACGAGAAATCAATATTATCTAAGTTCCATATAATCAAAATTAACAAAATTGGATGAAGAATTATTTTGAACAAAATAATTAAATTTGAAATTTTTATTTCAGTTTTTTCTAATTTTTGGGAAAGGATAATACCAGCTGCAAAGAGAGCACATGGTGCTGCAGAATTTGCAATAAAATCGAGTGCCCTATCCATACTAATAGGTATCTCAATATCAAGAGAAATTATAGTCAAACCTAAGATAAGTGCTAGTAGTGGTAGATTAGAGAATTGTTTTATAAATATATTTTTTAATTTTAGGTTTTTAAATTTTATAAGATCTAATATTATTAGATTTATAACTAAAAAAATTACATCAAAGCCTATTATTGCTACTATTGGATGAATTAAATCTGGTTGATATTCATTTAACGCAATAGGGTAAACAAATAAAAGGTGATTAGCAAATGACGAGGCCATACCAATTAAAATGGCTTCATTCCATTTAAGATAAAATATGTATTTCCCAATCAATAGTGCAGTTACATAAATAATTAATTCACAAAAAATATAGCTAAAAATAAGTATCCAATTAACATTAGAAATACTTATTGATAAAATAATTTTTAAAGTTAATGCTGGTACTGCAACCACACCGACATATTTAATGATTGCAATGGAATTTTCTTGACTAAATATTGATTTTTTTGCCGAAATATAGCCAATTAGAATTAATATCGCAACTGGTGCAAATGAGTTTATAAGTAAGTTAATCAATGAATTTTCTTATTAAATTGAGTAAGGCATTATTTTAGTTTTTCTTTCTAAATTGCGTAATTATAAATCCAGAAGTAATAATTAAGAATGCACCAATAAATGTGTTCTGACTTGGTATCTCATTATACAAGATATACCCCCAGAAAGCTGCTAGAAGTACTGTTAAATATACAAATGGAGCCGCAAAAGAAGCATTAATTACTTTTAGAGCTTCAATAAATAAAAAATGCCCTACTGTAGCTAAAAAACCTAGACAAAACATTAAAAGAATGTCGTACAAGTTTGGCAATTTCCAAAAATATATTATGAAAGGTAAAGACAAAATAGTTCCAGTTATAGCTGTAATTAAAAGAGTAGTTTGATTGCTATCAGATGTATTTAGAAATTTAGTTGAAATAGTAAAAAAAGCAAAACACAAAGCTGCTAAAAATGGGAAAATAACGGCATAATTAAATTCACCTTTATTGGGAGAAGCTATAATTAATGCACCAATTAAACCAATAATCACTACTAATATTTGAGTAAATGATATTTTTTCTTTTAAAATTATAATTGCCAATATGGTAGTTATTACAGGACCAATCATGTAAATTGAAATATTTTCTGCAAATTGTAGGTATGCTAAACCAGTGAACATAAAACAGGTTGTTATCATTAATAATGCGCCCCTTAGAATTTGTAACGGTTTATGATTACTTTTAAGGTGTGTTTTAAGTTGTTTATTGAATATTATAAGTAATAAAATTAATTGAGATAAATAACGTGCAAATACAATTAAAAAAGGATTAAATCTTAATGCTAATTCTTTTGCTGTTAATTCCATAATGGAGAAAAATAAATAAGTTAAAATAAGCAGAATAGTACCAATTAGTGTATTTGATAATTTTTGATTAAAATACTGAAGGTTAAAATTAGACATTATTTAACATATTAAATTTTCTTAAATTAGTCATTGAAATTTTATTTCCAATCGAAAAAGGACGAAGGATGGGGTCCTTCGTCCTTGCTTTTTTCGATGACATAATGACTACCTTGGGGAGGATATGAATTTTATGTTATGTCACCATCTTTTATTAATACCCAGGGGAGGAGAATAGGATACTAATTCTTAAATTCCTTAAGCAGCTTTCTTTTCTTCAGTTGACTTTTTTACACCTAACTTACCAGCTGGGAAATCAACAACGTCAGTCACGTTAAAGAAGTCTCCGTTTAATACTTGCTGTCTTGTATATCCAATATCAGCTAATGTGCGGTCATCTAGACTTATTAAGGCTTGTCTTGTTCTAATTACAGCAATCTTTTCGAATGCTGCCGAAACATAATTATTTAATTTTGCTAAGAATGTATTTTCCATTGTTTCCACTTTTCTTTCATATTTAAGAAGGCTTATTCCTTCGTTGTTAATCATATAAGATAAAAAATTGCATAAGAGAATATAGGTAAATGGAATATAATTATTTCCAAAATGGAAACATTTAATATAATTTCAACATAATTAACCTCAAATAAGAAATAATATGGCAGCTTTGTGATATTTTATAAATAATAAGATTATAAATTGGACAATTTTTACTTAATAAAAGTTTATTCAATACATAATTCTAGTATTTTTTTTATTTTCGTAGCAATATTTAATAGGAGGAAATAAATTGTCTAAAGCTTTTTTATTATGGTGGATTCAAATAGTTACGGTCTCATTTGCAGCTTTCCTAATTTTTACTTATGGTTGGTTTGAAGAATTATGGAATGCAGACCAAACAAAAATTAGTTTTATAATAATTGTAATCTTTATTGCAACTTCTACTTCAACAGGATTTCTAAGTTTTAGATCTGACACCCAATATGTAAAACTTAGTAATTACATTTGGTTTGCATCTGAGACAATGGTTACGCTTGGCTTGATAGGGACAGTAGCAGGCTTTTTGCTAATGTTGAGTTCTGCATTTGATAACTTAGATGTAAGTAATGTTGAAAATGTACAAAAAGTAATTTCAAATATGGCACTTGGTATGAGCACTGCTTTATGTACAACTCTATCTGGTTTGGTAGGCAGTGTATTAACAAAAATTCAAATGGTAATTTTAGAGAATAATTCAAAGTATGAGTGATCCAAGATATAGATCATCTTTTGGTTTTATAGACCTTTTATTCAACATGCTTATTGGCTTTGTTTTTCTTTTTATGCTTGCTTTTTTATTAATTAACCCAGTTGCAAAGAAAGAGACTATTAAGCCAAAAGCAGAGTATTTTATTGAACTAGAATGGGATGGAGAGAAACCATTTGATCTTGATATTTGGGTAAAAGATAATATGGGACACATTGTAAGTTTCAGGAGACCTGATGATGCTTTAATTCATTTAGAAAGAGATGATTTAGGAACTATAAATGACACGTATGTAGATCAAAACGGAAAAACTGTTTATTTAAAAGAAAATCGGGAAGTCGTTGCAATTAGGACCCCAGAAGCAAGATCATATCTTGTAACAATACATTTTTATAATTCAAGAAAATTTCCTGCACCACTTACACATGCAACTGTAAAATTACTTAAAGTAAATCCATATAAAGAAGAGTACACAAAAAAATTATTTTTTAGCGCAGAAGGACAAGAACTTCCTGCATTTAAATTTAGAGTCGATTATAATGGTATAGTTCATGTAGACCCTACAAATGAGCTTATAATTGACGGTGAAGTCATTAGAAAGAAGAGTGGAATATAATGATTGATTTCTCTATTAGTTCAGGTCAGTTGATACTTATCTGGTCATTTGCAGGTGCAATTTGTTGTTTACCATTTTTTACTAAAAATATATGGCAAAGGTTTTTTACTGTACCTATAATTTTCGTTGCAATTTGGCTTAGTTTTTATACAAATCATGAATTCATTGGGAGACCTATGTTTGACCGACCTCCAGAACAATTTGTATATGAACATCATGCAGTAGTATATGAAAAAGGAGATAGATTTATCATTTTATGGGCTATCAAAGATGGTATAAATAAACTATTTAAATTTCCATATACAGAAGAAAAC
Source organism: SAR116 cluster bacterium AG-321-K23 (assembly GCA_003284565.1). Taxonomy (GTDB): domain Bacteria; phylum Pseudomonadota; class Alphaproteobacteria; order Puniceispirillales; family Marisalimonadaceae; genus Marisalimonas. The sequence continues at coordinate 4,017 of QBXO01000039.1, read as the reverse complement.
GAAGAATCTTTAGATCAAGCTAAAAGAAATGAAGAAAGATCTGGCGTACCACAAATAGGAGAAATTGTGAAAGAAGACACCGATAAAAGGTCTAGAAATAACGAATTCACACTTAAAACTTACAAATTTCCATTTCAGAAAATGATGCCAAAATAATTTTTAAGCTGCAAACTTCTGTTTTAAATATTTACTTAGTATAGGTTCAACATTTTCTGCCATTCGAGTGAATGAACTTTCCCATAATTTTCTGGAATTACCAAAATCATGACCTGTAATTAAAAGTGTTCCAAAAGGTCCAACAATATCTACAAATTCAATTAGTCTTTCTATTACAGTAGATTGATCACCTATAATTATTAAATCTTTAGCCTTCTCAATGGCAACAGGGAGCTCATTTTGAATGTTAATGTCTTTACTCAAAGTACCTGATGAAAGTTTTGAAACTGTATTTAAGTAGAGAAAATAGTCAGAAAATACACCATTTGGATTATTTATAATTTCATTAGCTTCATTATTAGAATTTGTTATTAGAATACTTCTGCCAACTCTCCATTTATCATATAATGGTTTCTTACCTGCTTTTTCAGCGCCTTCAACATAAGTTGGCCAATGAGTAGCTATATCCCTTGCATCAATAAAATTTCCTGAAATTGGGATCCAACCTTTTTCACCCGCAAGTTTTGCTGTCATAGAATTTGGATTCTTTAAAGAAACAGCAATTTCTGGATGTGGATTTTGAAATGGTTTAACAAACTTTCCTATTCCAAGTTCAGAAACAATATTTTTATTTAACGATATGTCTAGAAACTCACCCTTATAACTGTAATTTTCATTATCTTTCCAAAACTCTAATATTGCTTCTACTGACTCAATCATTGTAATTGCGCGTTTACGACCGTCTTCATTGCCAAACAATTCCCAATCACTTACCAACCCACCAGCGCCAACACCCATAATCACTCTACCTTTTGAGAGATGGTCTAATAAACTCACTTGTCCAGCTACAACTGCAGGGTGTTGTTGGGGGAGTGAGATCACCCCGGATCCAAATTTAATGTTTTTAGTTTCTGATATTAATGAAGCATTGAAAATTAATGGTGAAGTAACAGGTTCAGCAGTAGAACTATAATGCTCACCCATCCAAGCCTCTTTGTAACCAAGTTTATCTGCTAAAATGACTAGCTGTCTATCCTCTTCATAAGAAATCCCAAAATCTTTATTAGCGGGGTGAAGTGGCATCATGAATAATCCAAGATTAAGCAATTAAATATAAACTCCAAATTTACATTTCTATAATATTTAATTATGTAACTATATAAAGTCAAAATTTAAAATTTAAGTATTACTGATCCAGTCGTTTGTCTTCCTTCAAAACTTAATTGTGCTTTTTTAATCTCGTCAATGTTAAATTCGTTTGTAATGTTAATCTCTATATCTTTTTTTAATATCAAATCAAAAAATGAGTCCGCGTTATTTTGCATTTCAACACTATCTTTTATGTATGTATTCAGCCCTCCTGTTGTAATAGAACCAGAAAATGATCTCAATAAATTAATGTTAATTGGTTCAATTGGCCCTGACGAAACACCAAAGCTTACTATTCTACCTTTTGGAGCTAAACATTTAATTCCAGTTAAAAAAGTATCTTTACCAACAGAATCATAAATAACATCGACACCTCTCTTTTCAGTGATTTCTATAATCTTCTCATCAAACTTATTTTCAGTATAATTTATTACGAAATCACATCCGTTTAGTTTAGCTATTTTCTCTTTATGTGAATTGCTTACTGTACCAATTACATAAGCTCCAATGTTTTTTGCCCATTGACAGAGTATTTGTCCTACTCCTCCGGCAACAGCGTGAATTAAAACAGTATGGTTGAGTTTTAATTTATAAGATTGGTTTATAAGATATTGTGCTGTCAGTCCTTGTAAAGTTGACGCAGCCGCTATACTTAAGCTAACATCATTTTTGAGTTTAATAACTCTATCTTGGTTCAATACCATTAGTTTTGAGTAGGATCCAAGATTCATACAATGAGTAACTTTATCTCCAATTTTGAATTTTGACACATTTTGTCCTACTTCTCTAATGATACCGGCGGCTTCCATTCCCATAATTTGAGGCAGTGTTTTTAGTGGATAAGTGCCTCTTCTTTGATTTATATCTATGAAATTTAATCCAGCATATGAGTGTTCAATTAAAACCTCATTTAAACCTGGTTTATCAATTTCATTTTCTTCAATTTTCAGAACATCTACAGAGCCAGGTTCATAAATCTTAATTACTTTTGTTTTCATTCAGCACCATCATCTTTAAATAAAAAGTTTTGTAATATCTCTTTTCCACCTTCACTACCAAATGACTCTGGATGATATTGTATACCATAAATTGGGTAGATTTTATGAGATATTGCCATAATTTCACATTTAGGAGGAATTTGTTTTATTTCCAATATATCATTATTATTGTCATTTTCTTGTGAAATTCCATTAATTACAAAACAATCTGGTAAGGTTTCAATGTCAACTATTAATGAATGATATCGCATAATTTCAATGTTTTGTGGAATTTTATTATATATACCCCTTTCATCATGTAACAAAAAAGAAATTTTTCCATGCATAGGTTCTTTTGCATGTATTATTTTACCGCCGAATGAATGAACTATCCCCTGCATTCCAAGACAAATTCCTAAAACAGGTATTGATTTTCCTAATTTAAGAATAATATCCTGACAATTACCAAAATATTTTTTTTTGTCTGGAGAACCTGGGCCAGGCGATATAATTATTTTATCAGGATTTAAATTTTTTAAATCTTTTACTGTGATTTCATTATTTCTTTTAACAATTATTTCATTTTGAACTGATAATGATGTTTTATTTAAAATTTCACCGCAATATTGATAAAGGTTAAAAGTAAAAGAGTCATAATTATCAATTATTACAACTTTCATTTTCTTTCCTTTTCTTCAAACGAAGCTAATACCGTCTTCATAGCAGCTAGTTTTCTTTCTATTTCCAAATATTCTTTATCAGGATCAGAATCATATACATTGCCACCACATGTCTGAGCATAAGCTTGTTCGCCTGTTATAAAAATAGATCTAATTGGTATCGCAAATGTACAATCTCCATTGAACCCAAATTGTCCGATTGCGCCTCCGTAAGGTCCTCTTCCTTCTTCTTCTATTTCATTAATTATTTTCATTGCTTCGATCTTTGGAGCTCCAGATAATGTGCCTGCAGGGAAATTTGATGCTAATGCAGAAAACATATCTTCTTCTTCACTTATTATACCAGCAATTTCTGATGAGATATGTTGGACATGTGAGTACTTTTTGATATCCATTAAGTTTCTAACTTTGACAGTCCCAAATTTAGCCACCCTTCCTAGATCATTTCTGTGCAAATCCACTAGCATATTATGTTCAGCGATTTCTTTTTCATCGTTTAATAACTCTCTTGCCAGTTTAAGATCTTCTACCTTATCTTTTCCTCTTTTTGTTGTTCCAGCTAATGGGAATGTTTCCATTTCACCATTTCTTAATCTAAAAAGTAATTCTGGAGATGCACCTATAATTATTTGGTCACAAAATTTCATAAAGTACATATGTGGGGATGGGTTCAAGTTTCTTAATTTTTCGTAAATGGCAGTTAGATCTCCTTTGATTTCATAATGACTTTTAAATCCGACTTCACATTGAAAAATTAACCCATTCTTAATATCGTCTTTGATTTTTAAAACAGTTTTCTTATGTTGATCCTTTGTCATTGAGTCATTTATGAAATTACATTGAACTTTTGAATTATTTTTATTTTTTTGTTTTATGATATTTTTTATTTTCTCAATTTTATTTTCTTCATAATAATAATAAAATACTTCACCAGTCATTTGATCATAAATTAAACCGTCAAGAAACACACCAAACTTGAAAGACTCAAATTTAGGATGTTTTTTTATATTTAAATTACTTTCAAAGTAGTTAATACTGTCATAGCTAATATATCC
>QBXO01000038.1 GCA_003284565.1 SAR116 cluster bacterium AG-321-K23 | reverse complement strand
TTAGAAAATGAGTTAAGCAATTTATCTGATGAACAATTAAAATCTAAAACTAATATCTTTAAAGAAAGATTATTAAAAAATGAAAGTTTAAAAAGTGTTTTACCGGAGGCCTTTGCGACAGTCAGAGAAGCTTCAAAAAGGACCCTTAAACAAAGACATTTTGATGTTCAATTGACGGGAGGATTGGTTCTTCACGAAGGAAAGATAGCTGAAATGAAAACTGGTGAAGGCAAAACCCTTGTTGCTACATTAGCATGCTATCTAAATGCCTTAGAGGGGAAAGGTGTACATGTAGTAACCGTAAATGATTATTTAGCCAAAAGAGATTCAGAATGGATGGGTCAAATATATAAATTTCTAGGAATGTCAGTTGGTTGTGTCGTATCAGAAATGAATGACGACCAAAGACGGATTTCTTATAACGCCGACATTACTTATGGTACAAATAATGAATTTGGATTTGATTATCTCCGTGACAACATGAAATATAATTTAGCTGACATGGTTCAGCGTCCATTTAATTTTGCTATTGTCGATGAGGTTGACTCTATTTTAATTGATGAAGCTAGAACACCTTTAATAATTTCTGGCCAATCCGAAGATTCTTCTATTTTGTATAAAGCTATTGATAAATTTATCCCGTTATTAAAGGATGATGATTATGAATTAGACGAAAAACAGAGAACATGCAACCTTACTGATGATGGCATTGGTAACATTGAAAAGGCATTGCTTAAAGAAAATATTATAAAAGAAGGAAATTTATTTGATATTAAAAACATTTCATTATTACATCATATAAATCAAGCTTTAAGAGCTCACAAACTGTTTAAAAAAAATACTCATTATATGGTTAAAAATGATAATGTAATCATTATTGACGAATTTACTGGACGTGCCATGGAAGGTAGACGTTTTGGTGAAGGTCAACACCAGGCTATTGAGGCTAAAGAAAAAGTTTCAATACAACCGGAAAATCAAACCTTAGCTAGCGTAACCTTTCAAAATTATTTTAGAATGTATCCAAAGTTAGCAGGAATGACAGGAACAGCTCTTACTGAAGAGGGAGAATTTTCTGAAATTTACAATCTGGAAGTGCTTGAAGTCCCTACGAACCAAAAAATAGCTAGGGTAGATAATAATGACGAAATTTATAAAACAAATGAAGAAAGAGATGAGGCTGTAATCAAATTAATAGATGACTGTCAAACTAATAGTCAACCTGTACTAGTTGGAACAGTATCAATTGAGAAGTCAGAAATTTTATCAAAATTATTAACTGCAAAGAAAATTAAGCACGAAGTTTTAAATGCAAAATTTCATGAACAAGAGGCTCAAATAATTGGCTATGCTGGGATTCCAGGAGCCGTTACAATTGCTACAAACATGGCTGGTAGAGGAACTGATATTCAATTAGGTGGAAATTTTGAAATTAGACAAGCAATTGAAATTAAATCAATTGCTAATAATGACAAAGCGGTACATGATTTAAAAGCTGATATTGAGGAAAAGAAAAAAATTGCTCTTGCTGCAGGTGGTTTGTACGTAATAGGTACTGAACGACATGAAAGCCGAAGAATCGATAATCAGCTTAGGGGACGAACAGGTAGGCAGGGTGACCCAGGAAAATCTAAATTTTTATTATCTCTTAAGGATGATTTAATGAGGATATTTGGTTCCGACAGATTAGAAACAATGTTAAGTAAACTTGGATTGGAAAAGGGTGAAGCTATTGTCCATCCTTGGATTAACAAGGCTGTTGAAAAAGCACAAGCTAAGGTAGAGGCACATAATTTTGAAATCAGGAAACAACTTTTAAAATTTGATGATGTTATGAATGATCAAAGAAAAGTAATTTTTGATCAAAGAAAAGAAATAATGAGATCTGACGATATAAGTGAGATGATTACTGATATGCGTCACGAAGTCATTGAAACTATTGTTTATAATTCTATACCTGATCAAAGTTATCATGATGAATGGGATGCAGAGAAACTTTCCAATGATGTAAGAAATTATCTAGGCCTTACTGTCCCGATTATAGAGTGGATTAAAGAAGATGGAATAATTGAAAAAGAAATCATAAGTCGCCTAACTGAATTATCTAATAAACATATGGCAGAGCGATCAGTAAATTTTGGTGTTGAGGTTTTTAGGCAGGCAGAAAAAACTATTTTATTACAAGTGTTAGATCAAGGTTGGAAAGACCACTTACTCATGCTAGATCAAATGAGACAATCTATAGGATTGAGAGCTTATGCACAAAAAGATCCATTAAATGAATATAAAAGAGAATCTTTTGAACTCTTTGAAGAGATGCTTGATAAATTAAGAAAAACAATTACATCAGTATTGTCATTCATAGAAATACAACAAGAAGCGACTTTTGATAAAGATACTTATAGTGAAATTCAAGAAGCTACAAATAAGAAAATACCAAGAAATGCGATATGTCCATTATGTGATTCGGGGAAAAAATATAAGCATTGCTGCGGTAAATACTAAAAGATAATGATAAAATATAAATTAAATTGTAAATCTATATATTGCTCAGGGGAAAATGAGTTTGATAGTTGGTTTAAAAGTATTGAAGTTTATGAAAACCAAAAAAAGCAAGGATTAATTAATTGTCCAATTTGTGGCAGTGACAAAGTTGTAAAATCATTAACTACACCAAGTCTTAAAACAAACAAAAATCAAAATTCAGAAGATAAAAATAAAACTCATATAACTCCTGCGAGCAAAAGAAATTTTTTAGCTCATGAAAATTTAGATAATATATCAACTCTTTTAAGAACTTTAAAAAAAGAAGTTCAAAAAAACTCTTCATTTGTAGGCAATGAATTTGTTTCTCAGGTTCGATCAATGAAAGAGGGGAAAATTAAAGAAAAGCCAATACATGGTCACGGAACAAATAAAGAAATACAGGAATTAAGAGATGAAGGAATTGACGTTCTAAATATTCCTTGGATATCTGAAGATCACTGAACTATATTCTAATGCCTGCTGCACCATAGTTTACAAGTATGTTTGACGTAAGTTTGAAATTTCCAAATTCTTTTTTCATTATATTATTCAATCTAAATGTAGGGATAAAACCTGTAAAACTATCTAATATGATACCATGCTCTTCAGCCTCTTTTGCTAAATTTTCTGGAGAAATTAGTTTTTCCACCTCGTGAGTTCCTGCAGGAAGTATTTTTAAAACATCTTCTGCTAAATATTTTCCAAAGAATATACCTAATAAAGACTTATTAATTGTGGTAAATACTACTATTCCCCCAGGACGACATAAATCAGAGATGTTAGATAGAAAAATTTTTCTATTATTTACATGTTCAATCACTTCAGAGGCAACTACTAAATCGAATTTATTTAGCACTTTTTCTTTTTTAATCTCTAAAAGTTCACTAGTTGTAATACATTTGTAATTGATTTCTAATCGACTTTTTTTTGCATGTTCAATAGCAATATCTATTGATTTTTTGGAGGCATCAATACCAGTAACCGCTGCACCTAATCTTTTTAACTTTTCAGATAAGATACCACCACCACAACCAATATCTAAACAATTAATACCTTCAAGAAAATTAATATCTACTTTATTTTTATTTAAAATTCTTGTTGCATTCTGTTTAATAAACTCAATTCTTGCATTTGACATTTTGTGTAAAGCTGAAAAAGGACCAGACTTATCCCACCACTTATTGCTTAATGAAGAAAATTGTTCTATTTCTCTTTTGTCTACGGTATTAGTCATTATGAATTTAATTTTGTTAATTTAGATTATACAAGGATAACAGAAATTTGAAACTTGTGGTATTAAAATTTGGAGGAACATCTATTGCAAATGTTTCTCTAATTAAAAAAATTGCTTCAAAAGTCAAAAAGGAAGTAAATAAAGATTATAAGGTTATTGTGGTTGTTTCTGCCATGGCCGGAGTAACCAATAATTTGATAGATTTAGTTAAAAATACATCAACCTCACCTCCATATTCAGAATATGATGTTGTGTTATCTTCTGGTGAACAGGTTACTTCAGCGCTTTTAGCAATTGCACTAGATAATTTAGGCATAAAAGCTCGTTCTTGGCTCGGATGGCAGGTACCAATTATGTCAGATTTTTCATATGGTAAAGCTGTAATTGAAGAGATAAAAACAGATCAAGTTTTTGAGTTTTTAAAGAAAAATCAGGTTGCAATTATATCAGGTTTTCAAGGTGTGACGAAAGAAAATAGAATTACAACTCTAGGAAGGGGTGGGTCAGATACCTCTGCAGTAGCAATAGCGGCTGCATTTTCTGCAGAACGTTGTGATATCTATACAGATGTTGATGGTGTTTATACAACTGACCCAAGAATAGTGAAAAGTGCAAAAAAACTTGATAAAATTACATATGAAGAAATGCTAGAATTGGCCTCTCAGGGTGCAAAAGTTCTTCAAACTAGGTCTGTAGCATTAGCAATGAAGTATAATGTTATATTGAGAGTTCTTAGTAGTTTTGAAGACTTGCCGGGAACTTCTATAATTAAAGAGGAAAGAAATATGGAGAAATCTGAAATAATTGGAATTGCACATAGCTTAAATGAAGCTAAAATAACTTTATCTGGTGTTCCAGACAAGCCAGGTCAGGCAGCTGAAATTTTTGGTGCTCTGGCAAAATATTCAATTAACGTTGATATGATAGTCCAATCATCTTCTATAAACCATGAGGCTACGGATATTACCTTCACGATACCTGAGACTGATTTGATCATAGCTGAAAGAACGATAAAAGAAATTCAAAATAAGATTGGTTTTAAGAAATTTATTACTGACACAAATGTTGTAAAAATTTCTGTTGTCGGCAATGCTATGAAAACTCAGTCTGGTATTGCAAAAACTATGTTTGAAACATTAGCTAACAATCAAATTAACATTCATGTTATTTCGACAAGTGAAATAAAAATATCAGTACTTATTTCCTCAGATTATTATGAGTTTGCAATGAGATCATTACATACAGCTTTCAGTTTAGATGCTTAAATCACTATTTAGTAAATTTATTAGTATTGATGTCGTTAAAAACAAATGTTGATTTAAAAATTAACTCAATATAAAATACTCCACCGTGAGGAGAAATGATGTCTGTCGGAATTGGAAAAAAAATTAAAGACAAATCTTTAGACAACGAAGATAAAAAAAATGACGCTTCAGTGTCAGATGCTATTAATGATGCTTTTAATCATATTGAACTTTCTACTGTTAGTAAATTGTGCCTAGATGCACGGTTAAATAAAGGTTTAACTCAAGAACAGGCTGGAGCTTTACTCAAAGTAAGAGTAAAAATTATAAAAGATTTTGAAAATGGCGAACCTATTGATCTACCTGGATTGGCTTACAAAATAGGATTTGTAAGGTCATATGCTCGTTTGCTAGACTTAGACGGCGATTTATTAGTTGAAGAATTTAAGGAAAGTTTGGAATTAACTTCTTTAAAAGAAGAATATAAATTTCTTACTCCTGAAATAAATAAGAATAAGTTTCTACCTGTTGGAGCATTTTTGTCAGCATGTATTGCTATTTTGTCGTATACTGGTTGGTACTACAGTGATAGAAGTAACAAAGTCGAAAATTCGTCAAGTGAAATTATTGACAAATCTAAAATAAAAACTGCCGATATTGAAAATAATGATTATGTCATCATAGAAGAAAACATTAATACATTTAATTCACCTTCTACAGTTATTAATTTTAATGAAAAGCAAGTTCCAGAATTAAATAAAAATAAACCCAGCAATCTTGAAAAAGTTGAGAGTCAAATTTCAAAGGACCTGAAAATCGTTAATACTGAAAGAACTTTGAATAATACAATTGACCCAAACCTTAACGAAAATAAAACTAGTGAGATGTCTGCCACCGCGAATGAAAGAGATCCAAGTAATGAAATGGTTTTAAAAGCGACAGGTAATAGTTGGGTAGAAATAGAAGATTTAGATGGAAATGTTCTTATGACAAGATTAATGAGACCTGGTGAAACATATGTTGTTCCAAATATAAATGGTTTAACATTTAATACAGGAAATGCAGGTGCCTTATCATTATCACAGGGTGATATAATAGTTCCTAAATTAGGTGAAATAGGTGAAATAATTACTGCACGTCCTTTAAATATAAAAACCTTTTCTCAGCTAAATTCTCTTGATTAATTTCATATTGAAATTGATTTAACTTCTCAATATTTTCATTTTGTAGGATATAATTATGAGCATTAGACCTTACAGGCAAATAGAAAGAAGAAAATCAAGAAAAATTAAGGTTGGAAAAATTTTTGTAGGAGGTGATGCCCCTATTACTGTTCAAACAATGACAAATACTCTTACTACTGACGTTGATGCTACATTAGAGCAAATAAATAAAACGGTAGAAGCAGGCGCAGATATTATAAGGGTTTCGTGCCCTGACAAAGAATCTACTTTAGCGCTAAAAAAAATAGTAAAATTGTCACCAATTCCTATTGTTGCAGATATACATTTTCATTATCTTAGAGCCGTCGAAGCAGCAGATGCTGGTGCTGCTTGTTTAAGAATAAATCCTGGAAATATTGGGAATGTAGAAAAAGTAAAGGAAGTAATAAATGCTGCTAAGCAAAATGAAACTTCCATAAGAATTGGCGTAAATGCAGGTTCTCTAGAAAAAAGTATTCTTGATAAATTTGGTGAGCCTACTCCAGAAGCATTAGTTGAATCTGCTTTGAGCCACATTCAAATTCTCAAAGACTACGATTTTCATGAGTACAAAATAAGTGTAAAAGCATCAGATGTTTTTCTTGCGGTAGCAGCCTATACTCAATTAGCTGAAATAGATGATTGTCCATTACATATTGGTATAACTGAAGCAGGTAGTTTAAGGTCTGGGACAGTTAAATCATCAATAGGATTAGGAAATTTACTGTGGGCAGGCATTGGTGACACAATAAGAGTGTCTTTATCAGCGCATCCTGCTGAAGAAATTAAAGTTGGTTATGAAATGTTGAAATCTCTAGGGTTGAGAAGAAGAGGAGTAACTGTAATTTCTTGTCCATCTTGTGCAAGACAGCAATTTGACGTAATAAAAACAGTTCAAGAAGTTGAAGAAAGGCTTGAACATATAACTGAGTCAATTACGGTTTCAATTATTGGATGCGTTGTAAATGGTCCAGGGGAAGCAAAAGAAACTGACATTGGCTTGACTGGTGGTGGAAAAGGTAATCATCAAATATATGTTAAGGGCATTACAGATCACATAATTAGAAATGAAAATGTTGCTGATTATATTGTAAATTTTGTTCAAAAAGAAATTGAAAATAGAAAAAGTAATAAATTAAAATAATCTTTTAATCATATGGGCTTATTATGGAAAAACTTAGAACAGTAAGAGGCGTACATGATTTATTAACCGATGAATTGCATAAGCATAACAAAGTAATTGATGTAGGATTAGAAATTTCAGATAAATATAATTACTCACAAATTGAGACGCCAATATTTGAATTTTCTGAAGTTTTTACAAAACCTCTTGGCAAGTCCAGTGATATTGTAACAAAAGAAAATTATATCTTCAAGGATAGAAGTGAAGACGAGTTGATGCTCAGGCCTGAGGGAACTTCAGGTGTTGTAAGAGCATTTTTAAATGCTGGTTTGGTTCAAGACATACCTCAGCGTTTTTCATATTACGGACCAATGTTTAGGTATGAAAGACCTCAAAAAGGGAGATTAAGACAATTCAAGCAACTTGGTATTGAATGCTTAGGTTTAAGTAGTTCAATGGCTGATATTGAGGTGATATCTCTAGGATATGATTTTCTAGATAAATTAGGAATAATAAATCAAATCGATTTGAAGATTAATACACTCGGAGACTTTGAAAGTAGACAAAAATACAGAAATGCTCTTACCACTTATTTTAAGGATTACCAAAATAAGTTATCTAAAGACAGTATAAGAAGATTAGTAGTAAATCCATTAAGAATACTTGACTCTAAGGACTATGAAGATCAGAAAATTGTTCGAAATGCACCCAATATATTAGAATTTCTAAATATTGAATCTAAAGTAAGATTTGAAAAAATATGCAAAGGTTTAGATCACTTAAATATAAAATATAACATTGATAAAAATCTTGTTCGAGGACTGGACTATTATTGCCATACAGCCTTTGAATTTGTAACAAATAAACTAGGTTCTCAAGGCACTGTGCTTGCAGGTGGTAGATATGATGGTTTATCAAAAATATTAGGTGGGCCAGATATCCCTGGTGTTGGATGGGCTGCAGGCATAGAAAGATTAGCACTAATGATCTCAAGTGATTTTGTTCCCGTGACCGATGTGGTTTTGATGGGCCAAGCAGAAAGTTTTAATTACTTATTATTGCCAATCATGAAAAAATTAGTGCAAAGTGGGATTAAAACTGAAATTATTTATAATGGAAATTTATCAAAAAAGTTCAAAAGAGCCAATAAAATTAAAGCTTCATATGCTATAATTTTAGGGGAAGAAGAAATTAATAAAAATGTAATTAAATTAAAAAACTTGAAATTGGGTAGTGAAGAATTTTTAGATTTGGATCAAGCAATAAAAAGAATGAGAAATGAGTAATGATTTGGAGTAAAGTTTGAATTTAGAAAATAATATTTCAAAAATGATTAATAGAGAAAAGGAGATTGAGAATATACTTGTCAATTCCTCCAGTTTAAAACCGTCGGAACTAGCAAATTTATCAAAAGAATTATCTGAGATAAAAATAATAACCGATTTAGCAAATAAAAAAGAAACCATGGTGAAAGAAATTTTGGATTTAAGTGAAATACTTAATGACAAAAAGGCTGATGCAGACATAAAAGAGATAGCAACAAATGAGTTCAATTCTTTAAAAAAATCTATAGGCTCTCTTGAAAGAGAAATTCAATTTTCATTATTACCTAAGGATAAAGATGATACAAGAAATGTAATTTTGGAGGTTCGAGCAGGAACAGGAGGTGACGAAGCAGGTTTGTTTGCCTCAAATCTTTTTTCTATGTATGAAAAGTTATCAATTAAGAATAAATGGAAATTTGAGGTTATGGAAGTTTCTGAGACGAGTGTGGGTGGCTATAAGGAAGCACAAGCTAATATTTTAGGTAATGGTGTTTTTGGTAGATTAAAATATGAATCGGGTGTTCATAGAGTTCAGAGAGTTCCAACTACAGAAACAAGTGGAAGAATTCATACATCCGCAGCTACTGTTGCTGTTCTTCCTGAAGCTGAGGACTTAGAAATTGTAATTGAGGAAAAAGATTTAAGAATAGATGTTTTTAGGTCTAGTGGACCTGGGGGACAATCAGTTAACACCACGGACTCAGCAGTTAGAATAACTCACATTCCATCTGGGATAGTTGTTAGCCAACAAGATGAAAAGTCTCAACATAAGAATAGAGCAAAAGCTATGAAAATTCTTCAGTCTCGATTATATGAGGCTGAAAGACAAAAACAACAAGATGAAAGATCATCAACCAGAAAAAACCAAGTTGGCTCTGGTGACAGATCAGAGAGAATAAGGACTTACAATTTTCCTCAAGGAAGAGTTACAGATCATAGAATTAATTTAACATTGCATAAATTAGAAAAAGTGTTAACCGGAGAGGCTCTTGACGAATTAATAGATGCTTTGATAGTTGAAGATAGATTGTTAAAGTTAGCTGCAAATGACTAACAAATATATTGACGTTTATACTTTAATTGAACCAGAAATGTGTAAATTAAGAAAAGTTGGTATAGAAACTGCAAGTTTAGATTGCAGATTATTGTTAACTAAATCCATAAAAAAACCTAGAACTCTACACAATCACGAATACATTAACATCACAAATAAAGAAATAAAAAAATTTAAATATTTAATCAAAGAAAGATTAGCTGGAAAGCCAGTATCTAGAATAATTAATAAAAGAAATTTTTGGAAACTGGAATTTAAACTTAATGAATCCACTTTAGACCCTAGGCCTGATTCAGAGACATTAATTTATGCTGTTCTAAATCATTTTATAAATAAATTACAACCCCTTAAAATTCTTGACCTAGGTTCCGGTTCAGGTTGTCTTGGACTGTCCCTTTTAGATGAATATCAAAATTCCAAGGTTTCATTTTTTGACACATCACAAAAATCTTTAGAAATTGTAAAAAATAATTCATTAAAACTTGGCTTGTCAGAACGATCAAAGTTTTTACATTTAAACTGGAAAGATGACAATTGGGATACAACTCTAATTAAAATTGAAAATGATACTAAGTTTGATATTATAATTTCAAATCCTCCCTACATTCCTACTGATGATATTAAAAAATTACAAAAAGAAGTTAAAGAATATGATCCACCAATTGCTTTAGATGGAGGTAAAGATGGTATGGATGCGTACAAATTAATCATACCTAAGCTAAGAAATGTAATAAAAACAGATGGAAAAATATTTCTTGAGATAGGAAAGGGTCAAGAAAATTGTGTTTCAAAAATTGGCATCGAACATGGGTTAAAGCCAATAGAATTGCAAAAAGACTTATCAGGAGTGAATAGAGTAATCGTTTTTATTATTAAATAAATTTTTTTGTGCTTGGCTTAAAAGGAAAAACTTTATATAAGTATAAAATAAGTTAAAACTTATTATAAACCTTAAATGTTATATTAATTAATTAGGTCCATAGGTTGAAAAAGGACAGTTAACCATTTATACAAAAAGTATTGTGTAAGTATAAAAAGCTTAAATTTTAGGAAAATTATGAGACAGCAAAATAATGGGCGTCGACGCCAAAATCGTGGATCAAATCGCAGAAGCTTTAATGGTGGTAATTTAAATGGAAACATCAACAAAAATACCGTTATTGAAAGTTCTGGACCAGATGGTCGTCAAAGAGGATCAGTAGTTCAGCTAAATGAAAAATATACTAGTCTTGCATCTGACGCCTCTTCTTCAGATGATAGGATATTGGCAGAATCTTTTTTGCAATTTGCTGATCATTATTACAGAATTAAAAAAGAAATTGAATTTAACAGTGAAAATAAAGACTTAAAAATAAAAACTGAATCAAGTTTAGATTCAAATGTATCATCTGAAAAAGATGAGGATGAAATTGATAAATTATCAAAAACGACATCAAGGCGAAAAAGAGGTTTCCAAAAAAGAGAAGCCGAACTATCCATAGTAGGAAATAATAACGATGATACTGAAATCAGTGATACTAATAATGACAAGACATCAACTGATAACTTACCACTTTGATTGATATATTCAAATTAATTGTAAAAACTAAAACAATTACTTAATCGATATTGAAAAATCTTTAATACTACACATTTATATAATAAAAATTCATGTGGGTTTTAGAATAGACAATTCAATAAATTGGGTTTTACAATAGATAATTTTTTCAATCAATTTTCTGACAGATCAAACACCTTATTGCACTCAGCAATTATTTTGGCTGAAAGACTTAACAAAGATGTAATTTCATTGCACAAATTACATGTCATATTATGGGATTCAGAAAAACAATTAAAAGGTATATTAATTAATATTGCCAACAAAATTGATTTTTTAAAAAATGATATCTTCTTACTCTTAAACCAAAGTAAGAATATGATTAATTTACAAAACGCTTCTGGAAGTAATAAAAAGTTTTAGGAAGGGTAAAAAGCTATGAATAATAATGCTGAATCTAGTTTTGACTCATTAAACAAATTTGCTGTTAATTTAACAACTAAAGCCTCAAACGGGCAATTAGATCCCGTAATTGGAAGAGACGAAGAAATAAGAAGGCTAATACAGGTTTTATCAAGAAGAACAAAAAATAATCCAGTATTAATTGGGGAGCCTGGAGTTGGAAAAACAGCAATTGTAGAAGGTTTGGCGATCCGTATAGCCAATAAAGATGTCCCTGAGAAACTCAAATCAAAAGAAATATTTTCTCTTGATTTAGCTAGTATTTTAGCAGGGTCAAAATTTCGAGGAGATTTCGAAGAAAGATTAAAGTCTTTGTTAAATGAAGTTGAAAAGAAAAAAGAAAAAATTATTTTATTTATTGATGAGCTCCACACTCTCATTGGAGCTGGTGGTGCAGACGGTTCAATTGATGCATCAAATATGTTTAAACCAGCATTGGCTAGAGGTGAACTTCATTGTGTTGGGGCAACCACCTTGGATGAATATAGAAACTACATTGAAAAGGATAAGGCCTTAGAGAGACGTTTCCAACAAGTTTACATAGATGAACCAGATATAGAAAACTCTATATCCATGATGAGAGGTCTAAAAGAAAAATATGAGTTATTTCACGGTATAACTATT
>QBXO01000037.1 GCA_003284565.1 SAR116 cluster bacterium AG-321-K23 | reverse complement strand
AAAAAAACGAAAAAAGAAATAAAAAAACAGATGTTTTTGTTAAAGGCTGTTTAAAGGCATTGTCCTATAGGTTAAGATCAGTTGAAAAGAAATTATGAGAAGAAATTTAAAGGAGTTTTTTAAATGGAAATTAATATCAAATTAGCAGAAAGCTTAATTGATGCATTTGATTGTGAAGAAACGGGTATAATATTATGGGATCAAAATGATAACATTGCATACAGAAATAAAAATATTTCAGATCGATTTATTAAATTAAATATTGATTTTGAAGTAGGCCAAAATTTTTTTGATAGAATAAAAATTTTCAAGAAAACAAAAATTTTGACCAGTGATCAAATAAATTTACGCGAAACAAATTACGTTACAGCAAAAAAAATAGGAAAACCCCAACAATTTGTAGTTAAAGGTCCAACAGGAAGGTGGGTTCAAGTAAAAGACACCCCAACTTCTGAAGGTAATATACTAACATTAATGACTAATGTAACTGAAATCGTTGAACAGGACCTTGAAAGAAAAAGATTAGCCAATGCAATAGAAAATGTACCCCTTATCATCCAATATTGGGATGAAAATGATAAATTAATTTTTGCGAATGCAAAGGCTGATGAATTACATGAACAATGGGAAGTTAATTGTAAATTTACAAAAGGCTTAGCATATGAGGACATGGTAAGAGCGCAACTTTCAAGCGAGATATTTAAAATTCCCGAGGGCGAAACTATTGAAAGTGAAATTAAAAAAAGAAAAAAATATAGGAAGAATGTTGAATCAAATTATAGAGAAGTTTTTTTAGAGAACGGCAAGACATGGTATGTAATTGATAAAAGATTAAATGATGGTTCATTTTTAAGTATATTTAGTGAAATTACTGATATTAAAGATAAAGAAGCTCAATACAAACAATTGGCAGACGCATTAGATAATCTTCCTATGCCAATGTTATTTTGGGATAAAGAAGATAAATTAATTACATCAAATAAAAGATCTCGAGAATTTCAAGGAAAATGGGAAATTAAACTTGAAGATGGAATGTCTTGGGAATCAATGTTTAAAAAACAAATTGATGCGGGTGTTTATGTTATTTCAGAAAATAAGAGTATTGAAGATTTTACAAAGGAAAGATCAAATTTTAGAGCTGAATTAATTCAAGATAGAAAAAGAGAAACACTTTTATCAGATGGCACTACTTTTTTTAGCAATGAAATACGTCTAGATGATGGCTCAATGTTAAGTGTTTTTACTGATATTTCAGAAATAAAAGAACGTGAAAAATCACTAAAATTACTTAACGATGCTATTGAAATTATTCCAAATAACATGATGCTTTGGGATAAAAATAATAAATTAATAATGGCTAATGCTAAAGCTAGAGACGACAATGCATCAAGAGGATTTGATCTAAAAAAGGGCGCGTCACGATTAGGAATGGTTAAAAATGCCTTAAAAAAAAGGTTTTATGACCGCGCCAAAGGGAATTTCTCAAAAAGATTTTCTTGAAATGAGAAAAAAGCAATTTGAATCCTTAAAAAATCAGGAAGCTTATGAAGTGATTATGAATAATAAATTCTATTTATTATCCTCATCTAGATTACCAGATGGATCAACATTACAATTTGCGACTGACATAAATGATACAAAAAAACAAGAGTCCGAACTTTTACGCTTAAAAGATGGAATTGAGACACTTCCAAACGGTCTAATGTTCTGGGATGAAAATGATAATTTAATTGCATTTAACAAAAGTTCACAAAATTTAACTGAATATTATGGTTTAACACTTAAAATTGGAATGAATTTTAGCGAACTAAGAAAACATATGGTTCTAAACCATCAAAAACCACCCAAAGGAATAACTATAAAACAACATTTTAAAAATAGAGAGAAAGCATGGAAAAATCTTAAAGGTCAAAATACTAGAGAATCTAATTTTACAGATCATACTCTTCACTTTACAGACACAAGATTACAAGATGGAAGTACAATTTGTTTATGGACTGACATAACAGAGATTAAGCAAGGTGAAAAATCATTGCAAATGCTCCGCGATGCAATTGAAGTAATGCCAAACACTCTTATGTTATGGGATAAAAACAATAATCTCATAACAGCAAATAAGAGCTCTAGAGATGATCAGAAAAAACTTGGTTTTGATTTGAGGCCTGGATCTTCTAGGTTGGAGATGGTTAAAAACGGAGTAAAAAAAGGGGTATTCCTTCCAAGAAAAGGACAATCAGAAAAAGACTTTATCTTAGAACGAAAAAAATCGTTTGATAAGTTAGTAAACGAGGAAAGAAGAGAAGTTGAATTTTCGAGTGGAAATTCTTCATTAGCTATTTCGAAAAGACTTCCAGATGGTGGAACACTTCAAATTGTTACAAACATTACTGAAATTAAACAAGGTCAGAAATCATTAAAGTTACTAAACGATGCTATTGAAATAATCCCTAATATGTTGATGTTATGGGATAAAGAAAACAATTTGGTTATGGCTAATGAAAAAGCAAGAAACATCCAAAAAAGAATGGGTTTTAATTTAAAGCCAGGGTCCTCCAGGTGGCATATGTTGGATGCAGGTTTAAAATCTGGATCTATTGATACACCTGATGGAACATCACCGTCTGAATGGATTAAAAAAAGAAAAGAAGCCATGATTAATTTGACCTCTCAAGAAACAGTTGAGAGTGTAGTTAATTTAAAAGGTAAAAAATTAGTTATCCTAGGCACCTCTACTCGGCTTAATGACGGAGGTACACTCCAAATATGGACTGACATATCAGATCTTAAGAAGAAAGAACAAGAAGTAAGAGAAAGTGAAAAAAAAGTAAGAGAAGCTGAAGAAAAGATTTCAAATGCTATAAACAGTATGCCTCATGGAATTACAATGTGGGATGAGAATATGAAATTAGTAATGTTCAACAACTATGCAAATGAAGTTTGGACAAAAGGTAAAGTTAAAATAAAGGTTGGAACCTCATATGCTGAATATATGAAACAATCCAAGAAAAATAAATTTTTAATCTTCGATAAGAAATCTGATGAAATTGATTATTATAAAAACGCAGTAGAAAGAAGAAAAAAATTAAATGGAGTTTACACTACAGAAACTCCTCCATTTTATGATGGATCAATTTGGCAATCAACTTCTACTAGATTGCCTGATGGAGGCATTTTTTCAATTTTGTCTGACATCACTGATCTTAAAAATAGGGAAGCTTCTTTAAAACAGCTAAGTGATGCAATCGAAGTTACACCAAATGCAATTTTGCTATGGGATAAAGATCATAGATTAGTTGTAGGCAATAAAACGGCTCGAGATGTTCAAAAAGATCTTAATTTTGATTTAAAACCTGGAATTTTAAGAAAAGATATGATTGATAATGTTGAAAAGAAAGGCTTAGTTGTTATTCCAGATGGAATGTCAACTGAAGAATTTTACACTAAAAGGAAAGTAGCTTCTAAATCGTCTAAAAACCACATGTATGAGTTAGCATTTACAAATGGAACTACATGGCTAGTAAGTGATACAAAGTTGCCTGATGGAGGCTTTTTGCAGGTTTATTCTGATATTTCAGAAATGAAAGAAAAAGATAAAGAAATAAAATTAGCGCAAGATCAAGTTAGAAAAACCGAAAAGAGAATGACTGATGCATTAAATAGCATGCCTCATGGAATTTCGTTATGGAATAAAGATGACACCTTGGCAATGAGAAACACCTTAGCTTTTGATATTCATAAAGGGGCTGGTATAGACACTTATCAACCAGGCATCTCTTATAAAGAACAAACTGAAGCATGGGAAAAGTATGATTTTTTTGATTTCGACAACCAAGAACAGAAAAAGAAATTTTTTAAATCTGTAAAAGATAGTCGAAAAGATTTGAAAGGATCCATGACAGTAGAAACCCCCCGATTTTATAACGGAACTTATTGGCAAGCTACCTATAGGCGTTTAGATGATGGTGGAGTTTTTACAATATTTTCTGATATAACTGAACTTAAAAAACGTGAAGAGGAACTAAATAAAACTATATCAGAGCTAGATATTGCTAGAGAAAAAGCAGATGCTGCTAATCAGACCAAAAGTCAGTTTCTGGCAAATATGAGCCATGAATTAAGAACACCTTTAAATGCTATAATAGGTTTGACAGAGATGTTAAAAGAGGATGCTGCAGATGACGGCTTAGACGATTTTGAAGAGCCTCTAGACAGAGTTTTTAATGCGGGAAAACATCTTTTAACTCTAATAAATGACGTATTAGATTTATCGAAAATTGAAGCAGGAAGAGTCGAATTATTTAATGAAACATTTGAGTTAAAACAAATTTTGGATGATGTTATGAAAACCTCATTACCTTTAGCTCAAAAAAATGAAAATGAATTAATTATTGATTATAAAACAGAGATTGATTTTGTTACTGCTGACCAAACTAGGGTGAAACAGGTTGTTTTGAATTTAATTTCTAATGCTTGTAAATTTACTGAAAAGGGGAAAATAACTCTTGGAGTAAATAAAATTTTACGTGAAGGTGGTGACCTGATTTCTATAGATGTAAGTGATACTGGTATTGGTATGTCAGACGAGCAAATGTCTAGATTGTTCAATTCATTTGTCCAGGCTGATAGTTCAACAACAAGAAAATATGGTGGTACAGGTTTAGGACTTACTATTTCAAAACAGCTAGCAATATTAATGGGTGGTGATGTCTTGGTAAATAGTGAGTTAGGAAAAGGTACGACTTTTACAGCAACATTTCTAGCAGACTTTATTGGTGCGTCTGAAAGTGTAAAAAATTTACAACAAAAAACAGGTTCTTTAATTGAAAATGTTGTCACTTTAGAAAATAACACGGGAAAGACGATTTTAATAATTGACGACGATCCAACAGTTAGTGAACTAATGAAACGACAATTGTTAAAAGAAGGATATCAAGTGGTTATTGCACCAAATGGTAAAGAGGGTATTAGTTTAGCACGTGATCTTAAACCAGATGTTATTACACTTGATATTTTAATGCCCGAAATGGATGGGTGGTCAGTTTTACGTACTTTAAAAGCTGACCCAGAAGTTTCAAATATCCCCGTTATTATGGCGTCAATACTAGATGAGAAGAATAAAGGATTTTCTCTAGGAGCAGCGGATTTTTTATCAAAACCTATCCAAAAAGAATATTTAATGAAATCAATTAGAAATTTGATAGGAGATAAAGAAAATCTTAAAATTTGTCTTATTGAAGATGATGACAGTTTAAGGTTTACAATTAAAGAAATTCTTGAAAAACAAAATGTTCAAATTATAGAGGCAGAAAACGGCAAAGTTGGAATGAATATTTTAAAAAATGAAGAAATAAAACCTGATTTAATTTTGTTAGATTTGATGATGCCAGTAATGAATGGTTTTGAATTTTTAAAAGCGATAAGAGAAACTGAATTAAACTCAATTCCAATTTTAGTTTTGACTGGAGCAGAATTAAGTGATGATGAAAAGAAATTCTTGTCAGGTGAAACTCAAAGAATACTTGAAAAAAGTGAAGATACAATGTCTACAATTGTTAATGAAGTAAGTAATGTTATTAAGGCTTCTTCATTTAAAAATGGAGATAACAAATGACAAAGATATTATATGTAGAAGATAACGAAGACAATGTTTACATGTTATCAAGACGTTTAAAAAGAAAAGGTTTTGAAATAGTTATCGCTGTAGATGGAGAGCAGGGCGTACAAATGGCATCTTCAGAAAAACCAGATCTTATATTAATGGATTTGAGTTTACCTAAAATGGATGGATGGACTGCAACTAAGCATATTAAAAGTAACAATGATCTGAAATCTATTCCAATAATTGCTCTATCAGCACATGCAATGGAAGAACATAAGCAAAGAGCACTTGATAGTGGTTGTAATGACTATGACACAAAACCAGTTGATATCAATAGACTATTATCAAAAATATCAGAGCAATTAGGTACTAAAAATGATTAATAAAGAGGACGCAAATATACTAATTGTTGATGATATCGAAGATAATAGATATACGCTTGAAAGAAGATTGAAAAGGGATGGTTATAAAAATATATTCCTAGCAGAGGGCGGTAAAAAAGCGCTTGATATGGCTGTAGAAAATAGATTTGATTTAATACTTTTAGATCTTATGATGCCAGATATGAGTGGTCTTGAAGTTCTTAAACATCTTAAAGGTGATCCTCTACAGAGATCTATTCCTGTTATAATGGTTACAGCTTCTGATGAAGTTGAAACGGCAGCTGAATGCATTATAAATGGTGCTGATGATTTCATTACTAAACCTTTCAATGGTACTTTGCTTAAAGCAAGAGTTGGAGCAAGTCTTGAGAAAAAAAGATTAAGAGATACTGAAGAAAGTTATTTAGATAGAGTTGAAACAGATAAAAAACGATCACAACAAATATTGAAAACTGTTATGCCTACTTCTGTTGCTAATGAATTGCAGTCGTCTGGTAAAGTAAGGTCAAGAAGATATGATGATGTCGCTATTTTAATTTGTGACTTAGTTGGTTTTACTTCTTTTTGTGAAAAAAATGATCCTGAATTAGTAGTCGAAACCTTACAGGACCTTGTCGAAAAATTTGAGAAAGCTTTTGAAGACTTTGGTTTAGAAAAAATTAAAACTGTTGGAGATGCAATTGTTGCAGTGGCTGGTTTGTCGTCCCATGCAATTTCTCCTGTAAAATCTTGTGTCGAATGCTCTTACAAATTAAGAGAGATTGCAAACACTTCTTCAATGCCTTGGGATCTTCATTTAGGAATACACTCAGGTTCTCTTGTTGCTGGAACAGTTGGAACAAAAACAGTTCAATTTGATATTTTAGGAAAAACAGTAAATATGGCGTTCAATATATGTGATATGTCAGATTCAAATCAAATCTTGATTTCTAGTGATGCATGGATGACTGCAAGGAATGAGATCAAGGTAAAATCAATTGGATTAAAAAGATTGAAAAGTGGTCAGGACATTGAAATGTTAGAGTGTGTTTAAGGTTACCATTCTTTTTCAAATTCATTAGAAAATGAAAACATTTTTTTAGGAGTGGCTTCTCCTCTAGGTATTTGAGCTGTAGGATTTAACTTAAACTCATCAACTCCGCGAGCAAGTTGTGTTTCAAAAAAAAGGCCATATCTTTAAATCACCTTTAACATCAGTTGGCGAAAATCTCATAGTTACTCCGCATCTTCTCCTATCTGAATTATTTGCTTCTGACCCATGTAATAGTGCGTCATTATGCAGTGATATTTGTCCAGCTTTTAAATTAAGTGAAACTATTTTTGTCTCATCTAATTGATCAAAAGATACTTCTTGGTCAAGAACTAAATTTTTAGCAGAATTTTTTTTGTGAACAAATCGTCCCATTTTATGACTTCCTGATACTACTTTCATAGCACCATTTTTCTCATCTGTATCAAAAACTGCAAGCCATACCGTGACAGCATTAGAAGGACTGAGTGGCCAATATTGCGCATCTTGATGCCATGGAACAACTGAACCGTCTTTAGGTTCTTTACTAAAAAACTGACCTCCCCACTGAACAAAATTAGGACCTAATAAATCCTCAACATAATCTAAAATAGTACTTGTTCTACATAAATCATGAAATTTTTTACTAGCTTTATGCCACATGTTTGTTTTATTGATGTCAATCTCAGAGGGTAGTTTTGAACTCAGTTCATCATACCAATTGTGAAGATCCTTAATTGCGTTTTTAGAAAAAACTGGTAAGCCAGTTACATATCCTTCATTTAAATATTGCTCTTTTTCTGTTTGTGTAAGTCTTCTTGCATTTTGATCAATTTCAAACAAATTTTATCCCTCCCATTTTTCATTTGAAGCATTTTCCCAGGCTACTCTTAGTTTTTCCATGTTAAAATCTTCTTTTTTTGCCGCTTCAATTAGATGTTTTTCCTTTTTAGTCATATGATTTATAGCTTTTTGAATAATTGGAAGTGCTTGGTCCGGTATTATGACTGCTCCGTGTTGATCTGCGTGGATAATGTCACCATCATTTATGTTAAGACCGTGGATATTAACTGATGATTCAAATTCAATAACATGTACATAAGCGTGACTTGGTCCAATCCCATTAGCTAAAACCTGATAACTTTTATCTATTGCGTCTAGATCTCTAAGTAATCCACTTGTTATTGTTCCTTCTAGTCCCAGGCCTTTATGTAATGCAACATTAACCTCACCCCAAAATGATCCTGTGGGATTTGGCCAATCAAGATCCTCAATTACACAAACTGGAGATGCATCAGGATATTCTGAAAATTTCTTACTTATATATTCATAATATTTTAAACGTATTGATGTGGTTTCTTCGGGTGATGATATAGGAGGATTAGAAGCCCTTATTTTAGCTGTTCTTGCTATTCCAATAATAGGTTCTAGTTTATTATTGGCTGAGATAAATGGATATTTTGTGTAACCATCTGCAGATCTTGATCCTCTATATATATCAAGCGCATTTGATATAGTTGGTGTATCAAACTTCTTTAAAAAATTTATTAATTCTGAATTTAACAAAAGTTTTCCTCCCATTAATAATGTAAACCATTGAAAAAAATTTTTAAAAGAAAAATTTATTAATTTGATAAAATTTTTGAAATGTAATGTGGATTTACTATTGCCTTTGATGCTCCTATTAGTCCATTGTTATTATTATCAGTTAGCCATATAGGTACATTCTTTACATAATCATACCTTCTACCTTTATTTAAAAGATTTAATTCAAAATTACTTTCATCAAGGAGAGACTGTAATTTTGGAGTAATTCCACCGGCGATTACGACACCACTTTGTGCCCCATTAATTAAAATAACACTAGATATGATTGTACCAAAAATACTAAAAAATAATTTTATAGTCTCGCATGCTTTAGGTTCACCCTTCATAGCATTTTGTCCTATAATTGGAGCTTTTAAATTCTCAAAAAGGCTTTTATGTTTAAAACAAATAAATTCATATATTTCTTCAATACCAGAACCGCTTACAACTCTCTCATTAGAGACATGGTCATATTTTTTTCTTAGATACTGAAGCAATTCTATCTCAAGATCAGAATTTGGAGCAAAAGAAGAATGACCTCCTTCACCTTCTATAGCTAAAGGATAATTATTAATATTTAATAAAGTACAAACACCTAATCCGGTCCCAGGACCTGTAACAAGAAGTGGAGAGTTTTTAATTGGAGTTCCAACTCTAATGGTTTTTAAATGATAAACATTTAGTAATTTATCGTTTGAAATTTTATTTTCAGATATGTCTTTATAAAAAGAAGCCAGACTTAAACATTGAGCAACAAAATCATTAACAAAAATTAATTTATTTAATCTAAAATATTTAAAAAATTCTGATTGCTTGAATTTCCAGTGGTTATTAGTGAATTGAATATCATTTGTTTTTGTGGTACTGGCAATTGCAATTGACATATTTTCGACAGTTAAATTATTTTTTTGTTGATAATACTCTATAGCATCATAAATGTTTTCAAAAT
This sequence comes from SAR116 cluster bacterium AG-321-K23, assembly GCA_003284565.1. GTDB lineage: Bacteria > Pseudomonadota > Alphaproteobacteria > Puniceispirillales > Marisalimonadaceae > Marisalimonas. The sequence continues at coordinate 2,999 of QBXO01000037.1, read as the reverse complement.
CAGAACATTTTAAATAATCAAAATAACTAAGATCACCATTTATTTTTTCTTGGTAAGCAAACCTTGCATTTGTTCCACCTATATCTGCAACTAATAATTTCATGCTATACTCAAAATATATTGTTCAACAATTTAAAATAGTCTGTAAAAATAGTTTTATAAACTATTATTTATTATCAAAAGGTTTAATCATATGAATTTTATTTTCTATATTTTACTATTTAGTCTATTTCCATTTATAGTCCAATCTCAAATTAAATTAGAAAAAATAACTCCTGAATTATCAAATTTATGGGGCATAGATATTATAGATAAAGATGAAATTCTGGTAACTCAACGTTCCGGTAATCTTTATAAATTAAATGTTTTTAATAAAAACATATTAAAAATTGAAGGTGCTCCTAAAGTCTACAATTCTGGTCAAGGTGGGCTGCTTGACATAGCTTTTGAAAAAGAAAATGACGTTAATAGAGTTTATTTGTGTTTTAGTAAAGTCATAGCTAACAATAAAACATCGACAGCTATCCATAGCTATGACTTGAAAAATGACAAATTAACTAATGAAAAAGTTATGTTTATATCAAACAAAATATCATCAAGTGGGAGACATTTTGGCTGCAGGCTTGCAATTAAAAATGAATTTATTTTTGCTACCCTAGGTGATAGAGGAGCTAGAGAGGACAGCCAAAATAGTAAAAATCATTCTGGTTCTATCATTAAAATTTTAAAAAATGGAAACAATTATAATAACAAGGCGTTTACAAATTCACTTCCTGAAATTTACTCTTTAGGACATAGAAACCCTCAAGGATTAAGCTTTGATTTAACAAAAAATATATTATGGGCACATGAACATGGACCACAAGGAGGTGACGAGTTAAATATTGTTTTAAAAGGGAAAAACTATGGTTGGCCAAAGGTTACTTTTGGAAAAGAATATGGTTCAGGAAAAAAAATAGGGATAGCAACAACTCTTCCAGGTTATGAAGATCCTAAATATGTTTGGGTACCTTCAATTGCTCCATCTGGTATGATTTTTTATGGAGGTGATATGTTTCCAGAATTTAGAGATAAAATTATTTTAGGGTCTTTAAAATATAAAAGATTACATATTTTATCTTTGCAAGATAACATAGTAGTTAATGAACAAATTTTCTTAGAAAATAAGATTGGAAGAATTCGCGATATAGAAGAAATATCAGATGGCTCTTTAATAATAATAAATGATGAGTATGATGGTGGTGTTTATAGACTTTTTAAATAATGTGTAAATACATAAGGTCAACAAAAAAAGTATAATCATAATAGATGGAGAAGCAGATGATTAAATTTTATTACAATACAGGTCCAAATCCAATGAAAATAGCTTTATGCTTAGAAGAGATGAATTTTTCGTATGAAGCCATTCCAATAGACACCAGAAAGGGACAACAACACTCTCCATCCTTTAAAGCCATTAATCCAAATGCAAAAGCTCCTGCGATAGAAGATGATGGTCATGTTGTTTTTGATAGTAATGCCATTTTACTATATCTAGCAGAAAAATCTGGAAAATTTATAACTGAAAATAATCCTAAAAATAGAGCCGATCTTTTATCATGGTTGATGTTTGTCGCAACTGGTATTGGTCCTTATTCTGGGCAATCTGTTCATTTCCAACATATGGCACCACAAAAATTAGACTATGCAATAAATAGATATCTTTTTGAAGCTGAAAGACATTATAACATTTTAGATGATCGTTTGTCTGAGAACCAGTATATGTTAGGTGACACTTATACTATTGTTGATATGTGTGTATGGGGGTGGGCGCGTATGCTTCCAAAAGTTATAGGTGAAGGTGAGTTAGAAAAAAGAACACATCTAAATAGATTAATGACAGAGATTAATAATAGAGAAGCCGCTAAAAAGGCACTTAACATTACAAACTCAAATAATCATAGTTTTAAAGTTGAAATAGACGCGGAAGCAAGTAAACATCTATTTCCTTCAAATGAAAGACTTGAAAATTGATTTAAGGTCGTATTTCAAAAACAGAATTGAGAGGATGATCAGTTTCAATTTTCTTTACTGTATTGAAACCAACTAAATCACAATATTCTTTGACTTTGGATTCTGGCAAACCAACAGTTCCAAGACCCGCACCATTGTTTGCAAGTGAAGTTGTCATACAGAAATGTAAACTCATAGCATACATAAAAGGTACCATAGGACCTTGATTATCAGCAGGATCATCTTCGCACTTGATATCCATAAGCACAAAAATACCGTCATCTTTAACTGCTTTTCTTATTGTTTTCATGCCTTCTAATGGGTCAATCATATCATGAATAAGGTCAAAACAAGCAACAAAATCAAATTTTTCAGTTAATGGATTAGATACGTCCCACTGCATAAATTTTAAATTATCTTTAACTCCAGCTTCTAAAGCAATTTTTTGAGCTCTTTTAATATTAGGTTCAAATAAGTCAAAACCAAAAAACTGACTTTTTGGAAACTTCTTTGCCATTTCTACTGTAGATCTTCCTGAGCCACAACCAAAGTCAGCAAATGTTACTGCACCTAATTCTAATCTTGATTTTAGCTCTGGCATTTTATCAACCCAATCGGTTACTAGAAAATGCCTATATCTAGTACATCCAGTTTGATCAATTCCGTTCCAAAAGCCTTGGTCAATTTTATCATAATTAATACCACCACCATTTTTAAAACAATCTAACAGTTCGTGGTAGGGTAGTAATGAACTATTTAAAATTTCAATAAGACCTTTTTGTGAAAACATGCCGCCTTCTTCAACAAGTACTGGAATAAATTCTTTATTTAATGATAACTTTCTACTTACTTTGTCAAAATTAAGGTATCCTAATGAAAACATACCTAGACCCCATTCCCTAAGATATCTCTCATCAAGTTTCATTCTGTCTGCTAATTCTTGACTAGTTGCTGGTCCACGCTTAGCTAGATTTTCAAAAATTCCTAAATTAACACCAATGGCACAA
>QBXO01000036.1 GCA_003284565.1 SAR116 cluster bacterium AG-321-K23 | reverse complement strand
AAGAACCCATAAAAACTGGAATATTCTCTCCTTTTTTATCTGATATGGTGGCTCTCATAGGTAGAGAATATTTTTGTCCGAAATGAAAAATATGTCCTACCTCAATTCCTCTAGTTTTAATCAAAGTATTTTTTTTATTGTCAAAATTACTCGCATCATGTTTTTCTTCTGTAGCAGCATAAAAAGAGATAAATTTATTAACTTTTTCTTGGAGATCATCATTATAATTTATTTTTGAGGATGAATCTTCAAAATTTAATAATTCTTGTTCTACATAAACTTGACTTTCTCCAGTATCCGCAATAATGATGAATTCATGACTTAAATCTCCACCAATTGGTCCTGTATCAGCTTTCATCGGTATTGCTTTTAATCCCATTTTTTTAAATAACTGCATGTAGGCCATAAACATTATATTATATGATTTAATTGACGAGTTGTAATCAATATCAAAAGAATATGCGTCTTTCATCAGAAATTCTCTTCCTCTCATAACGCCAAACCTTGGCCTTAACTCATCTCTAAATTTCCATTGAATATGAAAAAGATTCATTGGTAACTCTTTATAACTCTTTACGTGAGTTCTAAATATTTCAGTTACTAATTCCTCATTGGTTGGCCCATATAATAAATTTCTATTATTTCTGTCCATAATTCTAAGCATTTCTTTACCATAATCTTCATATCTACCAGATTCTTTCCAGATCTCAGCAGATTGAAGTGTAGGCATCAGTATTTCATTAGCACCAGCATTTATCATTTCTTGTCTACATATTTCAGTGATTTTTTCTAGTACTATTTTACCAAGGGGTAACCACGAATAAATTCCTGAGGCAGATTGTTGTATCATCCCAGCTCTAAGCATATATGTATGCGATATTATCTCAGCTTCTTTAGGATTTTCTTTTAACACAGGTAGAAAAAATCTTGATAATAACATTGTATATGGTCCTTGATTAGCTTTTGATCTTAAATTAAATTAAAACTAATTTGATTGATAGTTTATTGCAGTATAAATTACAACTTATGGAATTATCAATAGGACATCAACATGAAACAACTTTCAAATAAACAATTTTTTCTGAATAGTTTTCCAAGAGTTAGAATGAGAAGAAATCGTTTATCTAACTTTTCAAGAAGACTCATATCTGAAAATAGTTTGTCCATTAATGATTTGATATATCCAATTTTTATTACACATGGCTCAAATGTTAAAGAAGAAGTTAGTTCTATGCCTGGAATTTATCGATTTTCTCTAGATTTACTTCATAAAGAAATAGAATACATTTCTTCTTTAAATATTCCTGCAATTGTGTTGTTTCCAAAAATTGAAAATGAATTGAAAACACCAAATGGTGTAGAAGCATTCAATAAAAATAATTTAATATGTAAAGCAATTAAGATTTCTAAGAAAGTTAATCCATATCTTGGTGTTATTACAGATGTTGCGCTAGATCCATACACTGATCATGGTCATGATGGTGTAATTTACAATAATGAAATTGATAATGATTTAACACTAGAAATACTAAGCAAACAGGCTTTAGTGCAGGCGGAAGCTGGATGTGATATTATAGCACCAAGTGATATGATGGATGGACGAGTTGGAGCAATTAGAAAAACTTTGGATGATCATGGACATAAAAACGTTCAAATAATGTCATATGCTGCTAAATATGCATCATCTTTTTATGGTCCTTTTAGAGATGCTGTAGGTTCCGCTTCAAATTTGTCTAAGATATCAAAAAAAAGCTATCAAATGGATCCAGCAAATTCAGCGGAAGCATTGAGAGAAATTAGACTTGATATTAATGAAGGGGCAGACATGATAATAATTAAACCAGGAATGCCTTATTTAGACATTATTAGACAAGCAAAAGAAGAATTCAATTTCCCTATTATTGCTTATCAAGTATCTGGAGAGTATTCTATGATAAAAGGTGCAATTGAAAATAGATGGTTAGATGAAGAAAAAACTATATTTGAAACTTTGATGTGTTTTAAAAGAGCTGGTTGTAATGCAATTATAACTTATTTTGCTCCATTTGTTGCACGGACTTTGATTAATAGAAATGTATAAAAATTGGCTAATTAGTCGTATTTAATATTATGATCGATATAAAACCAAAAAACGTCCTGGAGCAGCCTATTTACATGCTTACTAAGGCTACAGCATGTCCATATTTAGCTGGAAAAGTTGAAAAAAGAATAGCAACTGATATTACGTATAATAAAAGTATTTACGAAGAACTCTCAACAAATGGTTTTCGAAGAGTCGAAAATTGGATGTATAGGCCTGTCTGTGATAATTGTAGTGCTTGCAAATCTTATAGAGTTCACTTAAAAAATTTCAAACTAACAAAAAGTTTAAAAAGAGTTTTAAAAAATTTTGAAAATTTAAGTTTTAAATTAATTAAAAATAAATCAACTAAAGAGCATTTTGAACTTTTTAAAAAATATCAATTAGAAAGACACTCTGGTGGATCTATGTCAGATATGGATGAAGACGAATTTACATCAATGATAGAGACATCACCAATACCAACTTCACTTTTGGAATTTAGAGATAAAAATAACAATTTAGTAGGTGTTGTCATTTTAGACATTGATAAAAAAAACTTGTCAGCAGTTTATAGCTTTTTTGATCCAAAATTAAATAAATTTGGCCTTGGAAATTTCATGATTGTGCAATGTTTGTTATATGGAAAAAATAATCAATATGATTACTTATATCTTGGCTATTACATTGAAGAAATCTCTAGCATGTCATATAAGTCTAGGTTTAAACCTGGACAAATATTCAACAACAATGAATGGCAAAACTTTTAATTTTATCCACCTATAGCCATCCCATCACTTCTCAAATCATAGCCCCCTTCTTTCAAACCATTAGGATAACTTACCAAAGCTCCCGCATGACCCATCATATCTTCATAAGCTCCCACTTTCTCAACATTATGACCAATAGATCTTAATCTATCAAAAATATCAGAAGAAAAACGTTCTTCAATTTTCAATGAAGTGGTATCTTCACCCCATGTTTTACCCAATAGCCATCTAGGTTCATTTATTGCGTTTTGAAGATTTAAATTTTGAATAGCATATCTATAAAAAATTGTAGCCTGTGTTTGTGGCTGCCCTTCTCCACCCATAGTCCCATAAGACATAACCCTTCCATCATCGAAATGAGCCAATGCTGGTTGAATAGTATGAAATGGTTTTTTTCCGGGCATTAAATTATTATGGCTTTTTTTGTCAAGAGAAAAACTAATACCTCTATTTTGCATAGTTATTCCAGTATTTGGTAAAATTAAACCAGAACCAAATTCCCAATAAATGCTCTGAATAAAACTAATAGTGTTTCCATATGAATCTGTAGCGCCTAACCAGACTGTATCACCACCTATAGAAGAGTCAGGCCAAGGTGCAGCTCTTTCAAAATCAATTTCCTTAGCTAATTTTTTAATAAAATCTTTTTTAAGAAACTCATTAACATGAATGCTCATATATCTTGGATCTGATATATGTTTGTCTCTAATTTTAAAAACTGATTTAGTTATTTCTACAATAAGATGTATTAGTTCAACATCATTTTTACAAACAATTGATAATTCATCAAGCACACCTAAAATTAATATGGATGCTAATCCTTGAGTGGGTGGTGGTAAATTAAATAATTTAGTATTTTTAATTTTTAATTCTAAAGGATCTACAAAAGTTGCTTTATAACTTTTAAAATCATCTGAATTTAATGGAGATCCTAAAAGATCTAAATCAGATATGATATTACTAAAAATCTCTCCTGAATAGAAGTCATCCAAACCATTTTTTATAAGGCAAGAAAAAGTGTTTGAAAGTTTTGGAAAAACTAACCTATCACCGACATTTGGAATTTTGCCATTTTTCAAATAAACATCTTTAAAACCTACAATATCAACAAGTTGATTTAATTTTGATTTTAAATTATTTCTTAAAGTATTAGTTACAGCAATTCCTTCTTTGGCAGATTGTTCTGCGTCAAACAAAAGTCTACTAATTGGGATTTTACCTTCTAAATTATTGATACTAAAATCATATGCCAATTTCCAACCTGCAACAGCACCTGGAACAGTTAATGCTGACAAAGGACCTCGTGAAGGAATAGAGTTAAAACCCTGATTTTTATAAAATTCTGTACTTGCATTATTAGCAGCTGGCCCACAAGAATCAATTGCATAAACATTTTTGTTTTTGTCAGATATCAACCAAAAATTATCACCACCCATAGAATTCATGTGAGGATATACAACGGAAATCATTGCTGCAGAAGCAATCATTGCTTCAATAGCATTACCACCTTCTTTTAATATTTCAGAACCAGTTTTTGCTGCCAAATGATGAGGAGCAATCATCATATAATTATAAGAAAGTTTTGAAGAGAACATAATAATAGCTTTTTAAAAATATAAGGACAAATCACGGTGATCAGATCTACAGTCTGCTAAAAATAAAGCAATATCTTGTGGAAGTTTTTGCTGTTGTCTAAATCCTATTGTAAACTTTGTGTTATCAAGAAACACTGATAAAGCCTTAGCTACTTCGTCATTAATTTTTTTAAGATCATTATATTTTTTTTCATACTCAGCAAAAGATTTATCATACTAAGCATTAGAACTATTAAAATCTTTAAGTACTTTTTCATAGTTTACTTTTTTCTTTTTTAAATTTCTAGAAACTTTAGAGAGCTTGGATGTAATTCTTGAATTGTCAGGTAAACGTGAAATCTTTTTTGAAAAAACTTTTATTTCTTTGGACAAAGCTTTAGGGTCGGATGTCTTTAATATTTGACTAAATTTTTTAAATTCTTTTCTAAATGTATAAAATTCAGTTCTGTATAATAAAATGTTTTGGAGTATTGTCATTTCGTCATAAGAATTATCCATTGCTCTTCTGTATTTAATTCGATTTAAATTTTCTTCTTTGATTAATTTCTGAAAATTTTTGTATGTGTCTGACCAATTTTTTGGGAATCCTTGCTTTTCTATTTGAATATCATTTTTTAGTTTTTCAACTTCTGATTTTAATAACGAAATTTTTTGTATATCATCTTCTTCAGCTCTTGAAATCATAGTTTCATTGGTTTTGATTAATGATTTAAGTTCTTTGATATTTTTTTCTTTACTTCTGACTACATTTAAAAGTGGCAAATAATCTTTTGATTGGACTTGTATTTTTGAATCAATTTCAAATGCTTTGTTTAAATTCAAAAACCCACTTTCGATTGCACTTATAGAGTTTGTAATTATATTCTTATATTTTTTGGGTATTGAAGACAAATCTGTTTTAGATAAATTTACAATTGAAACTTTTGTTAAACTATTTGAATTTAAGACATTTTTTTTCATATATTTTTCTGTACACAATTGTAATTTTGGATTCTTAGGAGGAGGAGATGTTTCTGAAAGAAAATTTAGTCTGTTTGGTAAATAATTTACTAGAAATGGGTATGAACCTACAACTGCTAAAGCTATCAATTGGAGTGTTATAAATGGAACCACACCTTTATACATTTGTATAGTTTTAACTGCTTTTGATGCAACTCCTCTTAAATAAAATAAAGCAAAACCAAAAGGAGGCGTTAAAAAAGATGTCTGAATATTTAGACCAATCATAACCCCTAACCATACAGCTGTTATATTTGCTGAGGGATCAGCAAGTAAAATAGGAGCTACAATTGGAACTACTACAACTGCAATTTCAATAAAGTCTAAGAAAAACCCCAATATAAAAATTACTAACATTACAATTACGAATTTAGACCAAAAACCACCTGGCAATGAATTTAAATATTCTTTTACAAGTTCTTCTCCTCCAAATGCTCTAAAAGCCGCTGTGAGCATTGCTGCTCCTAAAAGGATTATAAAAACCAAAGAGGTAGTTTTGGCTGTTTCCATCATAACACCCTGCATGGTATTATTAAATTTAAATAATCTCCAACTACTCCAAATGAGAGCAATTAAGAGTAATGTTGATCCTATAACACCAATAAATATTCCAATTTTATCTTCAAAGGTATTTATTAATTTAACATTCATGGTGTAATTACCAACTGCATAAGCTAGTAACAAAATAGAAACTAGAACCAAAAAAGCAGGATATAATGAGGATTTTAGACCTTCAGTTTGCCTATAGCCTGCCATAATTATAGCACCAGCAGCGCCTATGGCTCCTGCCTGGTTCACTGTTGCAATTCCAGTAATAATTGACCCCAAGACTAATATAATTAATGTTAACGGAGGTATTAAAATCAACATTACATTGAGCCAGAATTTTTTATCCATTTTACCTTCATATGGAACTGAAGGTGCACTTTTTGGTGATACAAATGCGAGTATTAAAATAAAAAGCATATATATCCCCACAAGTAAAATACCAGGAAGAAAAGCTCCTAAAAACATCTCTCCAGCACTGGTTGAAGTAACATCAAATATCGAAGGCATTGATATTTGACCCGTTGCTTCTTTATACAAGGCTTTACGCATTGTACCTGCTTGATCAGATGCTGTCGCAAGTTGATCAGCTAAAATTATTAGAACAATTGAAGGAGGAATTATTTGTCCTAAAGTTCCAGATGCAGCTATTGTTCCAGTAGCGAGAGGTGCAGAGTATTTATTTCGAAGCATTGACGGCAAAGATATTAATCCCATAGCTACTACAGTTGCACCTACTATTCCAGTAGTTGCAGCTAATAATGCACCTACAAATACAACGGAAATTCCTAATCCACCCCGAACTGGTCCAAAAAGCTGAGCCATAGTTACAAGTAAGTCTTCAGCGATTTTAGATCTCTGCAGCATGAGCCCCATAAAAATAAACAAAGGTATTGCAATTAGTGTATCCCTTTCTACCTCCCAATATACCCCTCTAAGATTAGTAACTCCAGCTGATAGCCATTCAGACGGTCCACTAGAGAAAAAATAAGCATCTGTATTGTTTTCTAAAATATATCCAAACAATGCAGCCGCACCTATAGATATAATGGCGGAACCTGGAAGAGCGAAGGCGACAGGGAACCCCGAACCTAAAGATATTGCCATTAGGACTATTAACAATAATAAAAAAATTAATTCCATAAATTAATGACCAATCTGACTTTCAATTATTCTTTTACCTTTTTCACCATAATAATCAGCTAGTGATTCAAAAAAGTAACTTATAAATTGAATCAGCATTGTTAAACCAAAAATGCCTAAAAAAAATGCGAGTTGGTATTTAATAAACATACCAACAGTTCCTTGCTGAGTTATTTCAAAGTTTAACACTGGACTATTAATTATTGATTGTTTCCCGTGGAATCCTATAAAAATGATCGTTAAAGATGTAGACACCCCAAGCGTTATTGAACCTATCGAATTTACTAAACCTTTAGTTTTATCTTTTAGTCCTTGGTATAAAATATCAACCCTTACATGTCCCTCATCATAAAGTGTATATGCTGATGCAAACAAGAACAATCCTGCGTACCAATATCTTACAAGATCACCCATAAATGTTTGTTCATAAGAAAAAATAAACCTAGTAATTACTATGACAAGTTCACTTGCAACAATTAATAAGGATAACCATTGAAAACCAAGGGTTCTAGTAAACATACCTAAAATAAAACCTGTAATTATTAGAGGAACATGAATAAAACTTCCCACAAAAACTGGACGAGTAAATTGACTTGTTAATTCCTTGCTTAAAAAAAGCTCAAATAGTTTCTCTACTCTTAAGAAAGATATAGTAATATCAACTAAGCCAACTATAAAAATTACCCAAAAACAGGATCGAATAATATACACATTAAAATTGTGCAAAATTTTCGAGTCAAATCTTAATGGTTTATCATTAAACTTTAACACTATAATCGATGATATTATTAAACTAAAAAAGTATATTGTTAATTCAACGACTGATGTGATTGAGAACTTATTATCGACCGAAAGTATGCTTTGAAAACTAAAGCTTAGCTGTAGAATATTATTTACTAAAAAAGCAAATACCGCTGCTAAAATAGACCAGCCAAATAATCGATAATATTTATAAATTTTATTTTCCATTAAATAAAGATAGGAGCCAGAAAAACTGGCTCCCATTATTGTTTTAAGAAAGTCCTAAAACTCTATTTCTTTGGTTAACATATGATATTTCAAATTTGGCCATCATACCACCACATTCTTTCATGAAAGCTTGATATGCAGTATCAATCTTTTTAGCTAATGCTGAATGGTTTCTAGTTTCTTCAAAAACTTCGGCTGATGCTTCGCCAAAGGAATCCCATACATCATCATTAAATGCCCTAACTTTGACACCATGTTCATTAATTAACTTGGCTAAATATTCTCCATTTTTAGCGCATGTTTCTTCATACTGGGCAGCATGCTCTTCCATTGAAGCAGCTGTTATTAGTGCCTTTTCATTATCTGTTAACTTACCCCAAAAACTTCCATTAAAAGCCATAGCCAAACAAGAACCAGGCTCATGCATACCACCTGTGTAGTAATATTTTGCGGCTTCATAGAATTTTAAGAAATAGTCATTATAAGGTCCAACCCATTCAGTTGCATCAATAGAACCTGAAACAAGATTCTCATAGATTTGACCACCAGGTAAAGATACAGGAGAAGCTCCTAGTTTAGACATAACAGTTCCACCTAATCCTGGAATTCTCATTTTAAGGCCTTTTAAATCTTCACTAGAATTTATTTCCTTGTTGAACCATCCACCAGCTTGAGTACCCGTTCCACCACATGGAAGAGCTTTTAAGCCGAACTCACCTGACATTTCATCCCACAGCTTTTGACCACCACCAAACTTAATCCAAGCATTCCACTCCACTGTTGTCATTCCAAATGGCACAGACGTAAAATATGCGAAGCCAGGATGTTTACCTTTCCAATAATAATCTGCAGCAATGTAAGCTTCTGAGTTTCCAGATGCAACTTCGTCGAAAACGTCAAAAGCTCCAACTTTTTCACCAGCAGCGAAATAATTTACCTTTAGCTTGCCTTTTGATAATTCAGTGATTCTAGCTGATAATCTTTGTGCTGATAAACCTAGACCTGGGAAATCTCTTGGCCAAGTTGATACAATATTTATCTCTTTATGACCTCCCGCAATAGCAGGAGCTGATAATGCAGAAGCTCCAGCAACACCAGCTACAACACCTACACCTGCTTTACTAATAAAATCTCTACGTTTCATTAAACGTCCTCCCTATATTTTATAATGTTTTAAAGATTTAAGTATTAATATTAGTACACAAATTTTAATACAATTTAAAGAGATTTGTTTGATTATTGAAAAATAAACCTGCTTAAGTAAAAATGCATAAATATTGATAAAACTTAAATCTTACACGATATATGAAACTAAATTCTAATTAAAAAGGGGTGGTCTTGGAAAACCATTTGGAACCATCCTACCAGCTCCTCCCCTTTTGCCTTCCCATGTTATAAGATCTTTTTCAGTTCTCTGTCGTCCGCCATTCATTTTCCAAACTAAACCCTCGTCTTTATTAAAAGTAGTGATGTCAGACAATGTACCATCTTTGTATCTTTGAAGAATTACGCCTTTTCCTTTATTTAATTCAGGAACTTCATCAATGGAATAAACCAATAATTTTCTATTATTTCCAACAACAGCAACAATATTTCCTTCGATTTTTTTACATACTTTTGCTTTATTGTCTCCCTTAACATTTAATATTTGTTTTCCAGTTTTTGTCTGTGCAATAATATTAGAAGTATTGATTTTAAATCCATGACCTGATTCAAGTGCCAATAATATATTTCCTTCAAAATAAGGGAAACAAGATATAATTTTATTCTCGGCCTTAAGATCTATTGTAAGTGATAGAGGTTCACCAAATCCTCTGCCAGATGGAAGTTTGTTTGCCGAAACGCAAAAAAACCTTCCATTATCTGAAAAGAAAATTATCTTGTCTGTAGTAAAGGCATGAATTTTAAATTTTTCTTTGTCTCCTTCCTTATATTTTATCTCGACATCATCATGTAAATGATTTTTTTGAGTTCTAATCCAACCTTGGTCAGATAAAATAATAGTAATTGGTTCTTTAGTTATAAATTCGTCTTCGTCGAATTCTTCAACTAAAGGTAAATCACTTATTTCTGTTTTACGATTTGAAATCTCTGCAAAATCTTTTTTAAGACTTTTTATATCTGTATAAATTTGCTTCCATTGAGCATCAAAATTTTTCAAAATATTGTTTAAATTGCTTTGTTCATTTTGTAATTTTACAAGTTCATTTCTTAGCTCAATTTCCTCTAATTTTCTTAGAGATCGAAGACGCATATCTAAAATAGCATTTGCTTGATTTTCATTTATTTTAAAAAAAGAAATCAATACCTCTTTTGGATTATCTTCTGTTCTAATTATTTCAATTACCTTATCTAAATTTATATAAACAGTTATATAACCATTTAAAATATTAATTCTATTTTCAATTTGATTTAATCTATATTTACATTTTCTCTGAAGTATAATTTGTCTATGATTTAACCAGGATTTTAATGCCTCTTTAAGAGATTTAACACCAGGTATATTATTTTCATCAATCACGTTTAGATTTAAAGACACCCTTACCTCTAAGTCAGTTTTTTTAAAAAGTGTTTCCATTATCATTTCAGGTGATAAATTTCGACTTTTAGGTTCAATCACGACTCTAATTTTTTCTGCACTTTCATCTCGTACATCATTAAGCATAGGAAGAGATTTATTATCCATTAACTCAGAGATTTTTTCTAGTAACCTACTTTTTGGGACTTGATAAGGAATTTCGCTAATAATTATTTTCCATTGGCCACCTTTTATCTTTTCAACATTCCACTTGGCTCTTAATCTAAAACTTCCTTTTCCTTTTTTATAAGAATTTTGAATCGAAGACTTCGGTTCAACTAAAATCCCACCAGTCGGAAAATCTGGACCTTTGATATAATTAGAAATTGTTTCACTTGAAGCATTTGGAAATTTAATTAAATGAAGGAGAGCGTCAATTAATTCGTTAATGTTATGTGGAGGAATGGAAGTTGCCATTCCAACAGCAATACCTTGTGAGCCATTAGCTAGCAAATTAGGAAAGGCTGAAGGTAATACAATAGGTTCTTTTCCTTCATCATCATAAGTGACCCTAAAATCAACTGTATCTTTATCAATATCTGAAAGTAATAATTCAGCTGCTTTAGACATCCTTGCCTCTGTATATCTCATAGCTGCAGCATTATCTCCATCAATGTTACCAAAATTACCTTGACCATCAACCAAGGTATACCTTAAGGCAAAATCTTGAGCCATTCTTACCATTGATTCATAAATTGCAGCATCTCCATGTGGATGAAATTTTCCCATTACATCTCCAACCACACGTGCTGACTTTTTAAAACTTACGTTATGATTAAGTTTTAATTGTAACATGGCATATAAAACTCTTCTATGAACAGGCTTTAAACCATCTCGCACATCCGGTAGGGATCTTGATGTAATGGTTGATAAAGCATATGCAAGATATCTCTCAGATATTGCTTTTGAAAAAGTAGTAAAACTTATATTGTTATTCTTCAAATCTTCATTTTCCATAAAATAACTTTCTTTATTTATATTTATTTATCAAATCCACAAATCTATTTCTAGAAATTGGTAAAGTTGTTAATTTTGTTTCATTTATAGATAATAACAATTTATTTTTGAAGAAATAAGTTGTTATATTTAACCCAATTAAAATTTCTTCATAAATATTTGATCCTTTTATTTCCGCACCACCTAAAAAAAAAGGCAACTTCAAAAGTTTAGGAGCAAATTTCCCAGCCCCATCTTTTGACACTGCTTTGCCAGTTTTTGGGCTTACATAGCATAAATCGTTTTTATTTCCTGTAACAGCACATTGTTTCAAATCCAAAGAAAATCCAATTGACGATAATAATCCAATCTCCCATTTCACATATCCTTTTAACCATTGATTATTGATATCCCCTTCATTTATAGCTAAAAGATCTAAAAAAGCAGAAGTGGCAATGTAAACTTCAGAATAATTTTGTCTTTCTGGCAAAAAATTTTCTAACAATGCACATAAGGAATTTAAAGATTGTAATTTAAGTCTTTCATCAAAAATTTTTCCTGAAATTGAAGAAATTAACTCAATTTTAAATTTGCCCATTTGCTCTATTAATCTTGACTTCCAGAAAACTTTAACGATGCTACCAGGTTGGATGTTTGATAAAATACTCTTAGATTTGTAATGATTAAGCCAACCTACGTGACGTCCATGATGTTCTGTTAAAATATTAACAACAAATCCTTTTTCACCAAATTTTTTTGCAGATAATATTATCCCTTCATCATTCCATTCAGGCATCGTAATCTAAACCGATAGATGAATATTTAGATGGATCTTCCATCCAATTTTTTTTAAATTTTATAAAGAGAAACAAATTTACTTTAGCATCTAATAATTTTTCAATTTCTTTACGAGACAAAATACCAATTCTTTTAATATTTTGTCCACCTTTTCCCAAGATTATTGGTTTGTAGCTATTTTTATTAATGTATATAGTTTGATGAATATTATAACTATCATCTGGTTTTATATCCCATTTTTCTGTTTCTACAGTAAGGTTATA
>QBXO01000035.1 GCA_003284565.1 SAR116 cluster bacterium AG-321-K23 | reverse complement strand
TCAAAATGTAAAAAAGGGACATCAATAATAGAACCCCAATTTCTACCATAAAGAGTATTTTTACTAATAAAATTCAAAGCTCCGGCAACAACTTTTTCGTCTTGTTTAGCAGTGATTAATAAAATATCATTTTTCATTGTTTCATTTAGCAAATAAAAAAATTCTTTCGTTAAATATGCACCTCCCCATTTTTTATCAATTGTGTTTAAATAAAAATTATAAAAAGAATCCCATATTTCATCGGTTATTTGTTCACCAGTTAATTTTTCAATTACTAAGTTTGTGTTTTTAATTTTTTTTCTTTCATTTTTAATTGCTTTTCTTTTTGAACTCTTTAATTGATTTAAAAAATCATCAAATGTTTCGTAATTATTATTATGCCAGTGAAACTGTAATCCTGTTCTTCTAATCCAGTTATTGTTTTGCAATCTTTTATTAAAGTTATCGGTGGTAAAGTTAATATGTGCTGAACTTAACCTGTTATTCCTTACAATCAATTCATATGTTTTTATAATTAATTCAAAAATTTTTTTGTGGTCTGAATTTTCAGGATTAATGATAATTCTTGGACCAGTCGCAGGTGTAAAAGGGATAGCACAAAGCAATTTTGGATAATATTGACCCCCAGCATTTTCAAAAGCATTTGCCCAAGAATGGTCGAAAATATATTCACCGTATGAATGCATTTTTAAGTAATTTGGGGAAGCAGCTATTATTTCTTGATTTGTATTTTTAATTATAATGTGCTGAGGATTCCAGCCAGTTGATGAATGAACTGATTTTGAAACTTCCAAAGAATTCAAAAAGTCAAACGATGTAAATGGATGGTTAAAAGTATTTAGCCTGTCCCAATCGCTTTTGCTTATATCAGATAATTTGGATAATAATTCAACTTTCATTATTTAAGGTTTTAAGAAAATACAACTTAATTATCAATTTCAAAAATACCTTCAATTTCTACCGGTACATCTCTTGGTAGAGCGGGTGCGCCAACAGCAAATCTTGCGTGTTTTCCTTTTTCTTCAAAAATCTCAACAAATAAGTCAGATGCTCCGTTAATTATTTTTGGCTGGTCAGTAAAATCTGGTGTAGAGGCTACAAACCCTCCTAGTTTTACAACCCTTCTTACTTTGTTTAGATCACCACCACAAGCTACTTTTAATTGACTTAACAGAGTTTTTGCACAAGCTTTGGCCATCTCAATTCCTTCCTCAACAGATACATTATCTCCAATTTTTCCTTTTATAGTTAATTCACCGTTAATAAAGGGTAATTGACCTGATATGAAAACCAAGTTACTTGATATTACATATGGAACGTAGCTCCCTGCTGGAGCACTAGGTTCATCAATCTTTATGTCTAATTCTTCTAATCGTTTGTTAATATCAGTAGCCATCTAAAATCCTTAATTTAAGAACAACCTGAAGTAGCACCACATGTATTACATTTCATACAAGTGCCATTTCTTACTAAAGTGAAATTTCCACACTCTCCACAAGCTTCACCTTCGTAACCCTTAATTTTGGCTTCTATTTCCTGGGCAAGACTTGGAGCTTTTGTTTCATCAATAGAAATTGTAGTAGTATTATTGTTATCTGATAGTTCTATATCTTCATTTTTTAGAGAAGTGGTTTGTGGCATTACTGATATGTTACTTGAACCTCCGGACACGACTTTTAATTCTCTTCTAACAAAGCCTCGACTAGCAACTTTTTCCGAGAACAAGGCTTTGTTGTCACCTGAGCCTGTAGTGCTCGAATCTAGATCATCTGGCCCAACATGTCCAAGATCATTTCGATCCAAATATGATATTGCTAATTCTCTAAAAATATAATCAAGGATTGAAGTTGACATTTTTATAGTATCATTGCCAGTTACCATTCCTTGAGGTTCAAAGCGTGTAAAAGTATAAGCTTCAACAAATTCTTCTAATGGAACTCCGTATTGTAAACCAATTGAGACTGCAATAGCAAAGTTGTTCATCAAGGATCTAAAAGCCGCACCTTCCTTATGCATATCTATAAAAATTTCACCTAATTTTCCATTTTCATATTCGCCAGTTCTAAGATAAACTTTGTGACCACCGACCATTGCTTTCTGAGTATATCCCTTCCTTCTATGAGGTAATTTTTCACGTTCAGCCCTAACAACTCTTTCAACAATCTTCTCAACAACTTCACTAGTTCGTTTTGTTATATCTTGTTCATTTGTAGTGTTATTTTCATCAATATCATCATCATCTATAAGTGCAGAGTTCAAAGGCTGACTTAATTTTGAACCATCTCTATACAGTGCATTAGCTTTAATTCCTAATTTCCATGACAACATATAGGCATCACTACAGTCATCTATAGAGGCATCGTTAGGCATATTTATTGTTTTGGATATGGCTCCAGATATAAAAGATTGAGCTGCTGCCATCATTTTAATATGACTTTCAACGGATAAAAATCTCTTTCCTATACGCCCACATACATTCGCACAATCAAATACAGCAAGATGTTTTTTATTCAAATGAGGAGCACCCTCTAAAGTCATAGCTCCACAAACATGAATGTTTGCCACGTCTATTTCTTCTTGGGTGAAGCCTAAAAATTCTAACATATTAAAACTAAAGTCATTCAATTGTTCAGAAGAAATACCTAAAGTATTTTTGCAAAATTCTTCACCTAAAGTAAATTGATTGAATACGAATTTAATATCAAATGCCGACTCTAGTGAGTCTTCTATTAATTTTATTTCTTTATCAGTGAAACCTTTTGAAATTAATGCGTTGTGGCTTATGGCTTGACAATCTTTTAAGCTTCCAGCACCAACAGCATATTTTTGCATGTCGTTAATTTGGTCAGCATCATACCCTAAATGTGCAAGAGCTTCAGGAACTACACGATTGATGATTTTAAAATAGCCACCACCCGCTAATTTCTTAAATTTAACCATAGCAAAATCAGGTTCAATACCAGTAGTATCACAATCCATAACTAGTCCAATTGTTCCTGTAGGAGCTATTACCGTAGCTTGAGCATTTCTATACCCATTTTTTTCACCTAAGGATAGTGCTTTTGCCCATGCATTTTTAGCTGCTGTAACTAAATTTTGATCCGGACAATCCTCTGACATTAAAGGTACTGGATTTACAGATAGGTCTTCATAACCTCTAGTTTTCCCCTCTGATGCTCTTTTGTGATTTCTTATCACTTTTAACATACTGCTTGCGTTTTCTTTATATTTCGGGAAAGGTCCTAATTCACTAGCAATTTCTGCAGATGTTGCGTATGATATACCTGTCATTATTGATGTTAGAGCAGCGCAGATGGATCTTCCTTCGTCACTGTCATAAGGTATGCCCCACGACATCAATAAGCCTCCTATGTTTGCATAACCCAATCCGAGTGTTCTATATTCATAAGATCTTTGAGCAATTTCTTTTGAAGGGAATTGTGCCATCATCACAGAAATTTCAAGAGTTAATGTCCACAACCTAGTTGTATACTCATATGCTTTTATATCAAATGATGCGTTATCTTTCTTAAACTGTAATAAATTTATTGAAGCTAAATTACAGGCAGTATCGTCAATAAACATATATTCAGAACATGGATTAGACGCATTAATCCTGCCAGCATTGGGACATGTATGCCATTCGTTGATCGTAGTATCATACTGTAAACCAGGGTCTGCGCAAGCCCATGCAGCTTCAGAAATCTTTGACCATAATTCTTTTGCATCTAATGTTTTATGAACGCCGCCATCAGTTCTTCTTATTAGATTCCATTTACCATTTTGAGACACTCTTTCTAAAAATTCATTACTTACTCTCACTGAGTTGTTTGAATTCTGACCAGACACAGTCAAATATGCTTCGCTATCCCAATCAGTATCGTA
Organism: SAR116 cluster bacterium AG-321-K23; assembly: GCA_003284565.1. Classification (GTDB taxonomy): domain Bacteria; phylum Pseudomonadota; class Alphaproteobacteria; order Puniceispirillales; family Marisalimonadaceae; genus Marisalimonas. The sequence goes on along the minus strand of QBXO01000035.1, from coordinate 9,980 downwards.
GGTTTGGAATTCAATCTCTTTGAACCCTTGGCCAGCGAATTGAATTACCCTTTGAATATAATTCTCAGGTATCATTACTGCACGGCAATTTAAGATTGCTTCTTTAAGTTCATTATTAACTTTTGGATTTAATCTGTCTTGATTATTATAATTTTCTAAATTACAGGCATCCATAACAGATTTTAAATTCTTGGCCGTTAATTTTGAACCTGCTACAAGAGCAGCAACTTTTTGTTCTTCAACAACTTTCCAGTTAATGTACTCTTCGATATCAGGATGGTCTATATCAACCGTAACCATTTTTGCAGCTCTTCTTGTAGTTCCACCTGATTTAATCGCACCAGCAGCTCTGTCACCAATTCTTAAAAAACTCATCATTCCTGAAGACCTGCCTCCACCTGATAAACCTTCAGTGCTACCTCTTAATTTAGAAAAATTTGATCCTGTTCCAGAACCATACTTGAAGAGCCTAGCTTCTCTAACCCAAAGATCCATTATTCCACCTTCATTGACAAGATCATCTGCTACGGATTGAATGAAACAGGCGTGAGGTTGTGGATGTTCATACGATGATTGGGATTTAACAAGTTTTTTTGTTTTGAAGTCAACATAGTAATGACCTTGACTTGGACCATCTATACCATAAGCCCAGTGTAATCCTGTATTAAACCATTGTGGTGAATTTGGAGCACACATTTGAGCGGCCAACATGAATCTCATTTCATCAAAGTACGTTTTTGCATCATCTTCAGATGTAAAATAATTACCTTTCCATCCCCAGTATGTCCATGTACCAGCCAATCTATCAAAAACTTGCTTTGCGGATACTTCACCTTTGTACCTTTGACTTTCTGGTATTTTATCTAATTTTGATTTATCTGCTTCTGATCTCCATAACCAATTTGGTACATTTTCTTCTTTTATTTTTTTGAGATATACTGGAACACCTGCTTTGCGGAAATATTTTTGTGCAATAATATCTGCCGCAACCTGAGAATAGTTGGCGGGTACTTCAATATCAGGTGCACTAAATACTACCGTACCATCAGGATTCTTAATTTCACTAGTAGTTGTTTTAAACTCCATACCTGCATACGCATCATTTCCTTTTTTTGTAAATTGTCTTTCAAATTTCATCTTTTTCCCTTTTTTACAATAAAGAAGACAATGCTTAGAATCTATTGTTTAATTTTTAAAAAAGTACCTGTGGATAACTCATTTTAAAGTAATTAAAATAAAAAATTTGTTTAAATAAAGCGTTGTTTTTCCTTAATTTAATTTTTGTTTTATTAATTTTTGCTATTACAACAACCTGTGGATAAACACAAGATATAGTGATAACGAACGTTTAAGTTACATGATTTAGTATGCATTCGTAAAGTACATAATTCAATTTTTTTCACTTTTTTTTTTAACTCATTAATTTTACTTAATTTTTAAGTATCAAAAAAATTCACTAAAAATAAAGTTGATAATGATGATTTATTATTTTTGTAAATGAGTTATAATAAAATGGATATCTAAATTGGAAAATTATATGAGATATAGTACAATAGAAATTTTGATGGGGGCAGTTGTATTGGTAACAGCCATACTCTTTTTGGTATTGGGTATGCAATCTATCGATAACAATCAAAAAGATGGATATAATATATCACTCATATTTGGTTCTTCTTCAGGATTAAAAAACGGTGATGATGTAAAAATCTCGGGAATTAATGTAGGAAAGATTAATAGACTGGATCTTGATCCAGCTGACTATAATGCCAAAATTTATATCAAAGTCTATAATGAAATAAAAATACCAGATGACTCACAAGCCAGGATTACATCTTCATCTCTTTTAGGAGGTAATTTTTTAGATATTATACCAGGTTCATCGGAAACATATCTTAAACCAGATGATATTATATATGATACTACTGATGCTGTTAGTTTTACAGATTTACTAGGGAAAGTTGTATTTTCAAAAGGGCAGTAATTATATAAGAATTAACTAGGTTTTAATCATGCGCACTTTAATCTTATTTATATTAGTAATTTTGTTATTAATTTCAAAAACTACAAAGGCTTCTCAATGGATAGAAGGAAATAGATTAGTAATTCAAGGATTGGACAAAATTACCGCTAGAATTAGTACTTTTGAAGTTAATGTATCACAAACTTATAAATTTGGAGTGTTAGATATTTTTGTTGAGAGATGTGTTTTTTCAAAACCTATTTTCATGCCTGAATCACTTGCATATATAAGTATTAAAGACAATACAGATAGATTATCAGAGGTGAAATTCAAAGGTTGGATGTTTGCGTCTAGTCCTGCACTCAACGCCTTGGAGAATTCAGTTTATGATATTTCCATTCTTGCCTGTAAGAAGGTTGACAAACAATCTGAAAAATCATCGTCTGTCCCACCAAAAGAGAGGATGTCTACTTTTAATTGAATTGCTTTTTGAAGATTAGTTTGAAATTCACTTTTACTGATTTCATGCGCTCCAAATTGTAATAAATGATTATTTAAAAACTGAACATCTAAAATTTTAAAGCCTGTTTTCCACAATCTTGCTACCAGATTTAATAAAGCTATTTTGCTTCCATTTGGAACACGGCTAAACATTGATTCAGCAAAAAACACCCCTCCTATTGCTAATCCATATATACCACCAACTAATTGGTTATCTTGCCAACACTCTACTGAATGGGCCTGTCTCATTTCATGTAGAGAAATAAATAAGCTTTCTATTTCTTTGTTTATCCATGTTTCAGTTCTGTTGATAGTTGCACATGATTCAATTACGTCTGGAAAGGCTTTATTAAGAGTAATATTAAAAGGTCTTTTTTTAGCAAGTCGCAAAAAACTTTTTGAGATATGGAAATTAAATATTGGAATAACAGCTCTGAATTCTGGATCAACAAAAAAAAACTTTTTATTCGTTCTGCTTTCTGACATTGGGAACATACCAAGCATATAAGCTCTTATTAGTTGGTCAGAAGTAATTATTTTGTTATCTTTGGTGCTCAATTATATATTTTGAATCGAATAATAAATATTTTAATACTTATTTAACATTGTATTTTCTAACCATCTTATATCATATGATCCGTCTTTCATAACAGAGGTTTCTAATATTTCTTTATGTAAATCAATTGTCGTAGAAATAGGTTCAATAACAATTTCTTTCAAAGCCTGCTTTAGTCTCAGAATACATTGTTCTCTGTCAGATGCATGCACAATTAGTTTGGCAATTAAACTGTCATAATATGGAGGAACTACATAACCAGAATATACACATGACTCAATTCTAATTCCTAGACCACAAGGAGAGTGAAATTGTGTAATTTTACCAGGTGAAGGAATAAATGTTTTAGGGTCTTCTGCGTTAATTCTACATTCAATAGCGTGGCCATTAAATTTTATGTCATCTTGGTTAAACGACATAGGTTCACCAGAAGCAATCATTATTTGTTCTTTTACTAAATCTATTCCAGTAATAGCCTCTGTAATTGGATGTTCAACTTGAAGTCTTGTATTCATTTCAATGAAAAAGAATTGGCCATCTTCGTACAAGAATTCGATTGTACCTAATCCAAGATAACCCATTTTTGCTACAGCCATAGATGCAATATTACCTATTTTATTTCTTGTACTTTGGTCTATAACTGGCGACGGAGCTTCTTCAATTACTTTTTGATGTCTTCTTTGTATTGAACACTCTCTTTCACCAAGATGGACGGTTTTGCCAAATTTATCTCCAATAATTTGAACTTCAATATGCCTTGGTTTTTGGAGATATCTTTCCATATAAACACGATCATCGCCAAATGCTGCCTTTGCTTCATTTTTTGCTGAAGTAAAAGCGGATTCTAACTCTTCCTCACTCATAGCTACTTTCATACCTCTGCCACCACCACCCGAAGCGGCTTTAATTAGCACTGGATAGCCAATTTCTTTTGCTTCAATTAATGCATTTTTAAAATCTACAACGTCACTTTTTGAACCTGGAACGAGTGGAATTCCTAATTCTTTTGCAGTAATTTTAGCTTGTATTTTATCACCCATGCATTTTATATGCTCTGGTTTAGGTCCAATAAAAACTATATTATGAGCCTCTACGATTTCCGCAAAATCGGCATTTTCTGATAAAAAACCCACTCCTGGATGTATCGCATCTGCTCCAACTAACTGAGCTGCAGTTATTATAGCGGGAATGTTAAGATATGATTCAGATGATGATGGCCCTCCAACACAGACTGTTTCGTCTGCTAATCTAACATGCATTGCCTCACTGTCAGCAGTTGAATGAATAGCAACTGTTTGAATATTTAGCTCTTTGCAAGCTCTTAAAACTCTTAATGCTACATCGCCACGATTAGCTATTAATATTTTTTTGAAAATCATAATTAAATTACTCAATTACAACTAGTAATTGATCAAATTCTACAGGTTGGCTATCTTCAAAGCCGATAAACACAATTTTCCCAGATTTAGGGGCAGAAATGGTATTCATTACTTTCATGGCTTCAATAATTAGCAATGTATCTCCTTTAGATATTTGAGAATTTAATTTAACAAAAGGATCTTTTCCTGGTTCAGGTGCCGAATATGCTGTACCAACCATTGGAGAATTTACTGCTCCAGGATGTTTATTGGTAAATTGTTCTACCTTTTTAAGTGATTTGGAGACATCTTTACTCTCCTTAGTATCAAGCATATTTACATCAGTTTCTTGAGGTGTTGAAATAGAAGGTTTAATAGTTTTTACAATTTTAACCTTAAAGTCACTTGCTTCATATTCTAATTCCATCAAATTATCTTTGTTAACCATATCAACAAACTCTTGTACTATACTCAAATTCTCTCTATGGACATTTTTTTTGGTCATAAATTTACCTTTTCTAGTTTAATTTTTTATGAGGCTTTTTATAGCATCTATAGCATGGAGGTAAGAATTAAAGCCAAAACCGGCAATTATTCCGTTTACAACTGGTGAGATATAAGACTTATGACGAAAATTTTCACGAGCGTAAATATTAGTTATATGCAATTCTATTTTTGGTCCTTTAAACATATTTAAAGCATCTAGAAGTCCAATAGAGGTATGAGTTAATGCTCCTGCATTAATTATGATGCCTTTCCCGTCATCAATAGCTTTATGTATCTCACTTATCAACTCACCTTCTATATTTGATTGAAAAAAACTTAAATTTAAATTGTAACTATTACATTTTTCATCACAAAGTTTTTTTATTTTATCCAAAGAAATATTCCCGTATTTCTCGGGTTCTCTTATCCCAAGAAGGTTTAAGTTGGGTCCATTAATGATGTATAATTTTTTACTCAAAATATAATTCTCCAGTTAAAACTTAATTTACATTTGTGTTAATTATAAGACTGATTATAAAATAAATTAACTTTCTCTAAACTTTTTTATTATTTCTCTTAAATTATCTGACTTTAATGCACCAGGATAAATAATATCACCTATTATAAATGCAGGTGTTCCATTTAAATTAAGTAATTTTGCAATTTCTCTATTTTTCATCAATTGTTTTTCAATTTCTGGTTTGTTCATGTCTATTTTTAATTTTTTTACATCTAAACCTATCTTCTTTGCTGTACTGAATACTTTTTCTTCATTAACTCTTCCTTTTATTTTCATTAATGATAAATGAAACTTACTGTATTGATCTTGTTTTTTTGAAGCGAGAGCTGCCTTAGCGGCAACATATGATTGTTCAGACAAAATAGGAAGTTCAACGAAAACGAAATTGATTTTTTTATCTTCAGACAAAACATCCATAATTGTTTTAACTACAGATTTACAATAGCCACAATTATAATCAAAAAATTCATAAATGGTGACATCAGCTTGTTTACGAAAAAAACCAGGGTTTTGAATATCATTCAATAATTTAATGGCATTTTGTTTTTTTTTATTTTCAAGAGATTTTTTATAATTTTCTAATGTAGATTTTATAAAATCAGGATTTTTTATTAAAAATTCTTTTATAATATTTTCTATTTTATCTTTATTTATTTCATGCGAATGAGATGAAGATATCAATAAAAAAGTAGATAGCAAAAAATAGATATATGTTAAAATTATTTTTTTCACTTTATTCCTAAACAATTATTTTGTATTTTATTTATTAAGTTTTATCCTAGCAAGTATATCAGAACCCCTTAACTTATATTGTGATGGTAAAGTATTTTGCTTATTTGCCAAATCTACATATTTTTTTGCTTTAATAAAGTTTTTTTTAATGAGTGCTTCTTCAGCTAGGGCGATATAAGCAATCCCTTTTTTGTTTAATTTCCCAGATGCTTTGGATAATAATCTCCACAAATAACTCCAATTAGGGTTGTTAAATAGTAACTCCTCTAGGATGGTTATTGATTTATTCAAATCACCTTTATTATTATTTTGTAAATATGTCTTAATTAAAGAAAATTTTAAAAGATCTATGGAAGGAGTAAAAACTTCATGTAAATTATTTAATGCTTTTTTATATTCATTGATTGCTTTATTGAAATCACCCTCTTTAAAGTAAATATCACCCTTTAACTCATAAAAAAATGGATAAGCTTCATACTTATTTATTATCAATGAAAGTTCTTTTTCGGCTAAATCGTATTTTCCTATTCTATATAAAGCAATCAATTTTGAATAGTTAGACAAAAAATCACTTTTGTTTTCCGAATTCTTTATTATCTGATAAGGATCGTTATTATATGACTTGATTTTATTTTTTATATATTTCAGTGATATAAAATTTTTATTTATATAAATCTTTTGTTCTTTTAATAACACGTTTTGATATTGTAATTTGTATCTTTTTACTTGTTCTAATCTTTGTTTTGAAAAAGGATGTGATCTATAATAAATAGGGGATGTGTTTGGATTAATTAGTTCTTCATTTGCTAGATTTATTAATAATTTTTCTAAACCCGTTAAAGATATTTCCTTTTTTATCAACTGATCTAATGCAAACTTATCTGCTTGTTTTTCTTGTATTCTAGAAAATTGAAGTAAGGATTTTTTTGCGAGATCGCTGGAACCAATCATCAATCCAACAGCTGAGTTAGTATCTAATTTACCATCAGCCGACAGAGCTAAACCTGCAATAGTCGCCATTTTTGAGTAATTTGATAGCTTTTTAGAATTAACTAATCTTGTGTTGTGATGGTTTAAAACTAAATGTCCAATTTCATGAGCCAGAACAGCTTGAATTTCGCTTAAAGTTTCTGATTTGTCGATCAATCCAACGTTTATATAAATTTTACTAGATCCAGTTACATATGCGTTGTACTCATTGTTCAAAACTAGTCTTGGTTGATAGTTTTGGTTTTTACTATCTTCAACGGTTAACTTTATAAGTTTATGTAAAAAAAGTTCAATCTCAGCATCTCGAATTATTTGAATTTTCTGCGCTGAATATGAATAATTAGAAAAAAAAATAAAAAATATTAATGCTATAAATTTTATTGTGACCACCAGCCTTTTTTCTTGGGTTTTTCTGAACTTGATATTTCATTTATTTGTGTAATTTCAATTGGAGATGAAGATTTAATTTCTCTTATCTCAGTCTGATTTTTTTCAGTTACTAATTCTTTTTTTTCCTTTTTTTCTGAATCTTTAAGTTTGTTTTTTGTTTTATTATTTGACTTTTTTATTGTTGCTTTTTTTGTCTTTGGCGGATTTTTCTTAGAAATTGTTTCATCGGAATAACTTTTAAGATCAATTTTCGTTTGATTGGCTTCATCTTCTTTCAAAGCAATTTCAATTTCATTATTAACTTGCTTGGAAGATTTTTTCTTCCTTTTATTTATTCTGTTAGTTCTTTTCTTTCTGGTTTGGTTTTCATTTTCATCTGTAGAAATTACGTTTGATTTAGTCTCAAGCTGTTCATTGTTTTCTAAAATATTATTTCTAATTATTTCTAATTTTTTTTGAGGAGGAATAATTGAGTTATCATTTATAAATTTAACAGATATGTTGTATCTTGTCTCAATTTCATTTAACTGCGAGCGTTTTTTATTGAGTATATGAAGTATTAGATCAGAATGTGCAGAAATATTAATGCCAACATTATTCTCTGCATTACCTTCTTCTTCTACCGATCTAAGGATCTGTATTGCACTTACTTCTATTGATTGAATTCTACCTGAACCTCCACATTGAGAACATAACTCAGACGAATTTTCAACCACCGATGGTCTTAATCTTTGACGTGACAGTTCAAGTAGACCAAAATTACTAATTTCGCCAATTTGGATCCTTGCTCTGTCTTTTCTCATTGCTTCTTTTAATTTTTTTTCTACTAAATTGCGATTTTTTCCTTCTTCCATGTCTATAAAGTCAATTACAATTAAACCAGATAAATCCCTGAGCCTTGCTTGACGAGCAAATTCTAAAGCTGCCTCCAAATTAGTTTTCAGAGCCGTATCTTCTATAGATCTTTCCTTTGTTGCTTTTCCAGAATTAACATCAATGGCTACTAACGCTTCTGTTTGGTCTATAATAAGGTATCCACCAGATTTTAGAGTTACTCTTGGATTAAAAATATCTTGCAATTGAGAATCTAATTTAAATTTTTGAAATAAAGGATTTTTATCATCATTATACTGTTGAACTTTTTTTGCGTGGCTTGGCATTACTGCTTTCATATAATTTTTACAAGCCTTATAAGCATCAACTCCTTCGACCAAAACCTCATCAATATCACTATTATAAAGGTCTCTAATTGCCCTTTTAACTAAAGATCCTTCTTCATGTATTAGAAAGGGAGCATTTGATTCCAATGTAAGTTCTTTTACATTTTCCCAAATAGCTCGTGAATTAGAATAATCTCTTTTAATTTCTGTTTTAGTTCTTTTGCTACCCGCAGTCCTGATTATGACTGCCATTCCAGCTGTTACGTCAAGGTCGTCAACAATTTTTTTTAATCTTTTTCTATCTGCAATATTAGCAATTTTTCTGCTGACTCCTCCACCTCTAGGTGTATTTGGCATAAGAACACAGTATCTTCCTGCTATAGAAATATATGTGGTTAAGGCTGCTCCTTTTGTTCCTCGTTCTTCTTTAACAACCTGAACTAACAAAATTTGACGACGAGCAATTACTTCTTGGATTTTATAATTTTTATATAAATTTCTTTTTATTTTTTTTAATGCCTCTTCATTATAATCATCTGTAGAGTCATCAATAAGATCATCATTTGAATTCAGTTCTTCATCAGTTTTAGCTGAAGCTTCATCAAGAAGCTTCTTTTTATCTTCAACAGGTATTCTATAATAATCAGGATGAATTTCACTGAATGCAAGAAATCCTTGACGGTTTCCTCCATATTCTACAAATGCTGCTTGAAGACTAGGTTCAACTCTAGTAACTCTAGCTAGGTAAATATTTCCTTTAAGTTGTCTTCTGGAATGAACTTCATATTCAAAATCATCTATAATATCATCTGTGACTGTTAATACCCTGGTTTCTTCAATTTGTCTTGCGTCAATTAGCAAACGTTTAGTCATAATCAATCTCCAAACATAGTGCATCATATAAGCTGATTACACATTATTTTTGCAATGAGTCTTAGATTGAATAAATGGAGAAAACCTATGTGTAATTTGTTAATTATTTATATAAAAAATTATTTTATTATGTTTTAAACGATAAACATATTATTAAATATTAAAAAACAATAACCTCATTAATTAGTGATACAATCCGACTTAATTCATAACTCATTCATATATATGTAAATGCATTGTTTATAAATTTACGTATTAATTGTGTTATTATAAACCTTTACATTTACTTAATTCAAAAATTCCGTACCTAACTATATAACTTAAACGTTATCAAGACAAACTTTATTTTTTATTGTATAAATGTTTCGGATCAATCATTTACAATTGCAATAATAATTTTTATGTCATTTAAAAAACATTTTAATTTAATTTTCGTAATAGTAATTTTTTCAAT